>NZ_JBNCKS010000027.1:0-94521 GCF_049841635.1 Micromonospora sp. DT44
AACTGGCACACCGGCCAACCGGTCATGCGATCCCTGACCGCCTACGACCACTGACCCCTTGGAATCGATCATCTAGGACTCAACAAGATCCAGGGGATGGGAGTGCTCACCCGCCTGCGGCTAGCAAGTACCGAGTTTGCCAACGGCTGACCCGGCAGCTCCCATTAGGGGCGTAGGTCGGACAGGAGGTTCTCCACCTCCTTGTATGCCTCTGGGGGGAGGGGGCCCAGCTTCAGGGTTTCCAGGTTCTCGTCGGCTTGGGTTACGGTGCGGAGGCCGGGGATCGGCACGGTCCGTGGGCTGCGGGCCAGCAGCCAGCCGAGCGCGCCCTGGGCGAGGGTCCGTCCGTCGGCGGTGAGCGCCGCACGGACCTGCTCGACCCGGGCCGCCCACTCCGGCGTCGGACGGCCGTCGGTGTACCACCGCAACCACTCGGGCGCGCGACCGCGTACGTCGTCCGCGCCGGGCGCCCGGGTCGAGCCGGTGAGCAGCCCCATCGCCAGTGGCCCCCGGTTGAGGCTCGCCAGGTCGTGGCGGTCGCAGACGGCGAGGACCGCCGCGTTGTCGTTCAGCACCGATTCGTCGTGCTGGATGGCGGCGCAGTGCGGTCCGCCGGCCGCGAACGCCTCCGCGGAGGCCGCGTTGTCGGTGCTCCAGCCGTACGCCCGGATCTCGCCCTGGTCGACGAGCCCTTCGAGGGTGTCGACCAGGTCGAGCGCGGCGGACGTCGGCAGTTCGTTGATGTGCAGTTGGTAGAGGTCGACGTGGTCGGTGCCGAGGCGGCGCAGCGACTCTTCCAGGCTGCGGACGGCGAACGTCGGACTGGCGTCGGTGCCGCGCCACCGTCGGGTGTCCTCGTCGCTGACGTTGCCGAACTTGGTGGCGATCACCGCCTCGGACCGGCGGCCCGCGAGGGCCCGGCCGAGGACGCGCTCGCTGTGCCCGGCGCCGTAGTTGCTGGCCGTGTCGAAGAGGGTCACGCCGAGGTCGAGAGCCCGGTGAATGGTACGGATCGACTCGTCGTCGTCGACCTGGCCCCAACCGAACGGCTGCCCGCCGCCACCCCAGAGCGGACCGCCGATCGCCCAGCATCCCATCCCGATCGCGCTCACCTCGATGCCGCTGCGTCCCAGCGTGCGTGTCGTCGTCATGCGGACCAGCCTCCAATCTGGAGTGCGCTCCAGGTCAAGGGCTGGCTAGCATCCGGGGCATGACCGGTTACGCCCCCGCCGAGGCCGCCCGGCGCAGCGGCTTCAGCCTGGACACACTGCGGTACTACGAGAAGATCGGCCTGCTGGCCGACGTGGGTCGTACGCCGGGTGGCCAGCGCGTCTTCACCGACGACGACCTGAGCTGGCTGCTGCTGTTCCGCTGCCTGCGGGACACCGGGATGCCGATCGCCCAGATGTGCCGGTACGCGTCGCTGGCCCGCGCCGGCGAGCACACCGTCGACGAGCGGCGTGAGCTGCTGCAACAGCACGCGGCGCAGGTGGAGGAGCAGATGCGCCTGCTGCGGCGTCAGTACGACCATCTGCGGGAGAAGATCCGCTTCTACGAGCGGCTGCCCGGCGCGCCCGCCCCCGACGGAGGCCGGTGATCGCGGGGGACCAGGTCGGCGCGTTCCGCCGACGTGCGGCTCAGCTCGGCGCGGTCAGGCCGAGCAACTGCTCGGCTGTCCCGGGCCGGCCGGCGAGCGCGTTCAACGCGCTGACCAGCCGCTTCTCCTCGTAGCGGAAGTGTGTCTCCAGTAGGGCGGCCAACCCGTCCAGCTCGGCGCGTACCTGAGCGGTCGGCAGCGGCCGGTCGTCGCCCAGCAGCTCCTCGACCCGGGCGAGGATCCCCGCCACCACCTCGTGGTCGACGATCAGGTTGGCCAGGACCGGGCGTAGCTCGGGCACCTCGTCGGCCAGGACCCGGAACGCGCCCGCGTCCTCGCGGGTGTGGTGGCGGCCGAGCGCGGCGCAGAAGCTCAGGCAGTGGGCCCGTAGGTCCCGCGAGGGGGTGTCGAGGTCGGTCCGGAGGCGGGCCAGTTCCGCGCGGAGCCAGAGGTGGATCTCGATCATCTGATTGCCGACGGCGGCGAGCCGGTCGGCCGGTGAACCGGTTGGGTGCACGTACATCCCATGCTGTCCCGCGCCTCCATGCCCTCGGCGGCCATCGTGCCGGGTACACCGCGACGCTGTGCGCAGTCTAGACGAGCGTCGTCAGGGCGTGGTCGGCTCGTCGGGCTCCCGGACGTCGTGCCAGCGCGCACGCCAGGCCGCCTCGTGCGCCTCGTGCGTCGTCCGTTCCTGAAAGACGGCGGCCCGCAACGCGTGCCGGGAGCCCGACATCGTCAGCACCTCGACGGCCACCAGCCCGACGCAGATCACGGTGGCCAGGGTGAGAACTCCCAGCGCCGGCAGGTGCAGGCCGATCGGCAGGGCCGCCGTGAGCGTCAGGATGACTCCCACGCGGGTCCAGGTGACGGTGTGCAGGGTCCGCATCTGGAACAGCATGTTGACGGCGAAGTAGGTGATCAGACCGCCGAAGAGCATCGGCACGGCCGGTCCCTCGATCTTCTCCGCGATACCGCCGGCCGGGTCGGTGATCTTGTGCAGGACCTCCTCGTTGCCGATCGAGAAGAGGATCACCCCGGCGATCATCGGCAGGTAGAGGTACGCGTACGCGTCGCGGGCCATCGCCACCCGGGGAGCGCCCTCCGCCGCGTGCAGGGCGATCCGGGCGGCGGGGCCGACGAAGTCGAAGTGTGCCCACCAGAGCGCGGCGGTGATGACGATGCCGAGCGCGGCGGCGGCCACCGCCGGCCAGGTGACCGGCTTGCCGAGCAGGTTGCCGCCCACTCCGGTGGAAATGATCGACTCGCCGAGCGCGATGATCAGAATGAGGTCGTAGCGCTCGGTCCAGTGCTCCGCGCTGGTCACCCCCCAACCCCAGGTGCCGACGATGAAGCCGGTGGCGTACTGCACCACCACCACGGTGATCCACAGCCCGTCGCGGACCAGGGCGGCCCGGTCGGGGTCGGTGATCTGCGGCGGGATCAACGCGGCGGCGAGCAGCAGCAGGATGCTCACCGCCAGCTCCGGGGCAAAGCGTCGGAGCTGGCGTCGCTCCTGCGGGCTGTCCCGCACCACGTGCTGGTACAGGATCCAGTGGATGCCTCGCACCACGACGTAACTGATGGCCACCAGCATCGGCCCGGCGGCGCTGCCCTTCGGGTCGCTGAACGCCTGCGGCAGCCCCAGCGCGAACGCGAACAGCGCGACCATCGAGATCACCATGAGCGCCGGCACGTAGCCCTCGCCGAGCCGGACCCGGGTGGCGACCAGGCTGTGCACCACCCAGATCCACCAGAGCACGGCGAGCACCAGGGCGGCGTGCAGCAGCTGGCGGCCGGAGATGTTCGCGGCCGTCGCGCGGGTGATGATGAAGAACGAGAAGACGAAGACCAGGTCGAAGAAGACCTCGAACTTGTCCACCCGGGCGCCGGGCGCGATGGGGACGGCGGGTCCCAGTTGTCCGCGCCCCCGGTTACCGCCCACGGTCCCACTCTGGCAGCGTCCGGCCTGGTCGGAGGACGGAACGGGTCAGCCCGCGTCGCGGGAGCGCAGCCCGTCCATCAGCAGGTCCAGCAGCCGGTCGGCCTGGGTGCGCTCGCCGGCGGCCAGGGAGATGCCACTGAGGCCCGCCAGCACGTCACCGGCGGCGACGTCGGCTCGGACGGTGCCCGCCGTGACCCCTGCGCCGAGCAACTGGCCGAGCGCCGCCAGCAGCAGGTCGCGGCTCTGCGCGTACGGGTTGGCGCCGGACGCGATGACGAGGCGCAGCGCGTCGGCCATGCCCCGCTTGGTGGTGAGGTAGTCGGTGAAACGGGACATCCACTCCCGCAGTGCCCGGTCGGGCGGCAACTGGTCGAGTAGCTGCGGCGCGGCGTCGCAGAGCCGGGCCAGCTCGTTGCGGTACGCCGCCTCGACCAGCGCCTCGCGGGTGGGGAAGTGGCGGTACAGGGTGCCGATGCCCACCCCTGCCTCGCGGGCGATGGCGTCGAGCGTTACCTCCGGCCCGGGGCGGGAAAAAGCCTGGACCGCGACCCGAAGCAGGCGTTCGCGGTTGCGCAGCGCGTCCGCCCGCAGTGGGCGGGGGCTGGACTCTGACACCCTCTCCTCCTCGCTGAGCGGGTGTAACGCACAGGACATGGCAAGCGGAGGGAACTCCGGTTAGTCTCGACCGCAGCGGAGGATCCTCCGCTTCCATCGTACCGGCGGGCCGACCGGCCCGCCCCAGCCTGGACAAGGATGGATCATGACGACGAGCAACCCGATAACCACGTCGTTCGCTCACGACTCCACCGCGATGGACGTGATCCGGGGCGTGGACCTGGTCGGCCGACGGGCCATCGTCACCGGCGGGTCGTCCGGCATCGGCGTGGAGACCGCCCGTGCCCTGGCCAGCGCCGGCGCAGAGGTCACCCTGGCCGTCCGGAACCCCGACGCCGGCCAGAAGGCCGCCGACGACATCACCGGCACCACCGGCAACGACCGCGTCCTGGTCGCCCCGCTCGACCTCGCCGACCAGAATTCGGTCGCCGACTTCGTCGCCAACTGGGACGGCCCGCTGCACATCCTGGTCAACAACGCCGGCATCATGGCCGCGCCCCTGAGCCGCACCCCGCAGGGCTGGGAGATGCAGTTCGCCACCAACCACCTCGGGCACTTCGCGCTCGCCACCGGGCTGCGCCCGGCGCTCGCCGCCGCCGACGGGGCCCGCATCGTCTCGGTCAGCTCCGCCGCCCACCTGCGCTCACCCGTCGTCTTCGAGGACATCCAGTACGACCGCCGCGAGTACGAGCCCTGGCAGGCGTACGGGCAGTCGAAGACGGCCAACGTGCTCTTCGCCGTGGAGGCGACCCGCCGCTGGGCCGACGACGGCATCTACACCAACTCGCTGATGCCCGGCGCGATCCGCACCAACCTTCAGCGCTACGTCAGCGAGGAGGGGCTGAACCGCCTGCGCGCCGGCAACGCGGCGGCGTGGAAGACCGTCGAGCAGGGCGCCGCCACGTCGGTGCTGGTGGCCGCGTCCCCGTTGCTCGACGAGGTCGGCGGACGCTACTTCGAGGACTGCCAGCAGGCCGCGCCCGCCCGACCCGACACGCGCACGGGCGTCGCGGACTACGCGCTGGACCCGGAGGCGGCCGAGCGGCTCTGGAAGGTCTCGACCGACCTGCTCAAGGGCTGACCCGTCAATACGGAAAGGGCGCCCCGGTCGACGACCGGGGCGCCCTTTCGGCGTTACGGAGGATCAGGCCAGGCCCAGCTCCGACTCGAAGTTGCCGGCCTCCAGCCGCTCCTTGACCGCGCTCAGGAAGCGGGCCGCGTCGGCGCCATCGATCAGTCGGTGGTCGTACGACATGGCCAGGTAGACCATCGACCGGACCGCGACGACCTCGCCCAGGTCCGGGTCGTTGACCACGACCGGCCGCTTGACCACGGCACCCGTGCCGAGCATCGCCGACTGCGGCTTCGGCACGATGGGGGTGTCGAAGAGCGCGCCCCGGCTGCCCGTGTTGGTGAGCGTGAAGGTCGCCCCGGCGATCTCGTCCGGGCTGATCTTGTTGGTCCGGGTCCGCTCGGCCAGGTCGGCGACCCGCTTCGCGATGCCACCGAGGTTGAGGTCACCGGCATTGTGGATGACCGGCACCACGAGGCCCCGCTCGGTGTCCACGGCGATGCCGAGGTGCTCGGCGGCCGGGTAGGTGATCGTGCCGCCGTCTAGGTCCAACTGGGCGTTGACGATCGGGTAGGTCTGCAGCGCCTCGACGGCGGCGAGAGCGAAGAACGGCAGGAAGGACAGCTTGACGCCGTGCCGCTGCACGAACGAGTCCTTCGCCTGCGCCCGCAACTTCGCGACCCGGGTGACGTCCACCTCGACCACAGTGGTGAGCTGCGCCATCTCGTGCAGCGACTCCTGCATCCGGTTGGCGATCGCCTTCCGGATCCGGGGGAGCTTCTCGGTGGTGCCCCGCTTGCCGCTCGGCTGCGGCTTCGCGGCCGGCTTGGCCGGGGTCGCCGCGCTGGCGGCGGGCTGTGCCGCCGGAGCCGGCGTGGCCGCCGCCGCCTTGGCCTTCTCGGCCGCGTCGAGGACGTCCTGCTTGCGGATCCGGCCACCCACGCCGGTGCCGTTGAGCGCGGCCAGGTCCACGCCGTGCTCGTTGGCCAGCTTGCGTACCAGCGGCGTGACGTACCCGGCCGCCTCCTCGCCACCCTGGGCCGGCGCGGACGGGCGCTGCGGCGCGGCGGTCGGCGCGGACGGCTGGGCGGCCTGCTCGGCCTTCGCCGGCTGCGCCGACGTCTCCGCCTCGGCGGACGGCTCGTTGTACGACATGCCCGGGGTGGGCTCCTCGACCTTCGGCTCCGGCTCCGGCTTCGGCTCGGCCTTGGGCGCGGGCGCCGCCTCCGCCTTCGGCTCGGGCTTCGGCTCGGGCTTGGCCTGGGCACCGCCGGCCGCGCCGATGACCACGAGGTCGGCGCCGACCGCGGCGGTCTCGTCCTCGGCGACCTTGATCTCCAGTACGGTGCCGGCGACCGGCGACGGGATCTCCGTGTCGACCTTGTCGGTGGAGACCTCCAGCAGCGGCTCGTCCACCTCGACGGTGTCGCCGACCTGCTTGAGCCAGCGGGTGACCGTACCCTCGGTGACGCTCTCGCCCAGGGCCGGCATCTTGACCGCGGTGCCCTCGCCCGACGACGCGGCGGCCGGAGCCGGCGTCTCGGCCGGGGCCTCGTCCTGCGCCACCTGGTCCGCGGTGCCCTCGGCGGCGGCGGTCGGCTCGGCGGCGGGCTCGACCGACTCGGCCGGCGCCTGCTGCTGCTCCTGCGGCGCGGCCTCGCCACCGCCGGTCGACTCGCCCTCACCGGCGATGACGGCCAGCTCGCTGCCGACCTCGGCGGTCTCGTCCTCGCCGACCACGATGCGGCTCAGCACGCCGGCCGCGGGCGACGGGATCTCGGTGTCGACCTTGTCGGTCGAGACCTCGAGCAGGGGCTCGTCGACCTCGACCGTGTCGCCCTCCTGCTTGAGCCAGCGCGTGACGGTGCCCTCGGTGACGCTCTCACCGAGCCGGGGCATGGTGACCGATACCGGCATGTTCTCCAGACTCCTTCATTCCCCTGGGGGATCTTCGCCCGTCGCCGGACGCCGCGATGTGGGTGATCAGGCGTGTACGTGCAGCGGCTTACCGGCGAGGGCCAGGTGCGCCTCGCCCAATGCCTCGTTCTGGGTCGGGTGGGCGTGCACGAGCTGGGCGACCTCGGCCGGGTAGGCCTCCCAGTTGTAGATGAGCTGCGCCTCACCGATCAGCTCACCCACCCGGGCGCCGATCATGTGGACACCGACCACCGGGCCGTCCTCCACCCGGACCAGCTTCACGAAGCCGGTGGTCTTGAGGATCTGGCTCTTGCCGTTGCCGCCCAGGTTGAAGTTGAAGGTCTTGACCTTGTCGGCGCCGTACTGCTCCTTGGCCTTCGCCTCGGTCAGGCCCACCGACGCCAACTCCGGGTCGCAGTAGGTGACCCGCGGGATGCCAACCTCGTCGATCACGGCCGGGGTCTGCCCGGCGATCTCCTCGGCGACGAAGATGCCCTGCTGGAAGCCCCGGTGCGCGAGCTGGAGGCCGGGCACGATGTCGCCGACCGCGTAGACGTTCGGCACGCTGGTGCGCAGCCGCTCATCGGTCAGCACGTAGCCGCGGTCCATCTTCACGCCCTGCTCCTCGTACCCGAGGTTGGCGGTGTTCGGGCCGCGACCGACGGCGACCAGCAGCAGCTCGGCCTCGACGGTCTCGCCACCGGAAATGGTCAGCTTGACGCCGTTCTCGGTCTTCTCGACCTTCTCGAACGGCTTGCCGACCTTGAAGTTGATCTTCCGCTTGCGGAACGCCCGCTCCAGCGCCTTCGACGACTCCTCGTCCTCGGCGGCGACCAGCCGGGGCAGCGCCTCGACGATCGTCACGTCCGCACCGAAGGACTTCCACACGCTGGCGAACTCGACGCCGATCACGCCGCCACCGAGCACGATCACCGACGACGGGACCCGGTCCAGGGTCAGCGCGTGGTCACTCGTGATGATCCGCTCACCGTCGACCTCCAGGCCGGGCAGGCTCTTGGCGTACGAGCCGGAGGCCAGGACGATGTTGCGGCCGGTGTAGCGCTTGCCGTCCACCTCGACGACGTTCTTGTCGATTAGCTTGCCGGCGCCCGCAACGAAGGTGATGTTCTTCGAGCCACCCACCAGGCCCTGCAGACCCTTGTACAGGCGGGAGATGACCCCGTCCTTGTACGAGTTGACCCCGGCCATGTCGACGCCGACCAGCTCGGCCTTCACGCCGAACTGCTCCGATTCGCGGGTCTGGTCGGCGATCTCGGCCGCGTGCAGCAGCGCCTTCGTCGGGATGCAGCCGTTGTGCAGGCAGGTGCCGCCGAGCTTGCCCTTTTCGATCAGCGCGACGGAGAGGTCGAGCTGGGCGGCGCGCAGCGCCGCCGCGTAGCCGCCGCTGCCACCTCCGAGGATGACAATGTCGAAGGTTGCGTCGTTCGGCTCGCTCACGCTCAACTCCCAGGTCGCGTCACTGCATCGGGGGTCACGGAGGGGTCAGACGGGCACACCCCACCTCGGTCATCTTGTCACCACCTGGCACAGGGTGCGTAGTGAGGTGCCCAACGACACGTCATCGACACGTACCCTTGGCACCGTTGTCGATGACGTCACGTGGGGGAGAAGTCCGGTGGGGTTGTTCCGGCGCCGCAAACAGGCGCGTGTGGCGAGCCACGACCGTGCGGCCGATCGTGGCGATCTGGCCCATCTGGAGAACTTTATCCGGAGCCGGCGAGGTGTCGAAGCGTTCATCGAGCCCCGGACGACGGTCACCGAGACCACCGTCATCCTGATCGCCGACGACGGGGAGTGGACCCGCC
The DNA here is from genome assembly GCF_049841635.1 of Micromonospora sp. DT44. NCBI lineage: Bacteria > Bacillati > Actinomycetota > Actinomycetes > Micromonosporales > Micromonosporaceae > Micromonospora > Micromonospora sp. DT44. The sequence continues at coordinate 8,973 of NZ_JBNCKS010000027.1, forward strand.
GGCGCATCGACGGTCCGGACGGCGCGCGTCGCTTCGCGTACCGGATGGGCATCCCGGTGTACGACGTCCGGCTGATGGGCTACCCGCAGCGGATGCGCGACTTCAACGAGCGCCGCAAACGCCGTCCCGAGCTCTACTGACGTGAAGAGAGGCTCCCGGCAGCCGGGAGCCCCTCTTTCAGCGTGTGCGGTCAGCCGTTGGCGGCGACGTCCTCGACGAGCTGCACCAGGGTACGGACCGGCACGCCGGTGCCGCCCTTGGTCCAGTAGCCGGTCGGCTCGCCCGAGTGGTAGCCCGGGCCGGCGATGTCGATGTGCGCCCACGCCACGTCGTCGGTCACGAACTCGCGCAGGAACACGCCGCCCTGCAGCATGTGCCCGGCCCGGTCCATCCCGGCGTTGACCTGCGAGATGTCCGCCACGTCGGAGTCCATGCCCTTGCGTACGTCGTCCGGCAGCGGCATCGGCCAGGCCGGCTCGCCGACCGAGTCGCCGACCGTGCGGACCCGCTCGCACAGCTCGGGGGTACCCATGACGCCGGCGACCCGCTTGCCCAACGCGATCACCTGACCGCCGGTCAGGGTGGACGTCTCGAACAGGTAGTCCGTGCCGTCGGCGCAGGCGCGGGCGATGGCGTCGGCCAGCACCATCCGGCCCTCGGCGTCGGTGTTGAGCACCTCCACCTTCTTGCCGCTGAACATGCTGATCACGTCGCCCGGCCGGTAGCTGGTGCCCGACGGCATGTTCTCGGCCATCGGCAGGTACGCGCTGACCGCCACGTTCGGCTTCAACGCGGCGATCGCCAGCATCGCCGCACCCACCGCGGCGGCGCCCGCCATGTCGGACTTCATCTCCCACATGCCCTGCGCCGGCTTGATCGAGATGCCGCCGGTGTCGAAGGTGATGCCCTTGCCGACCAGCGCGACCCGCTTGCCGTTGCCGGCGTCCTGCGGCGTGTAGGTGAGCTTCACCAGGCGCGGCGGGGCCTCGGAACCCTGCCCGACCGCGATGATGCCGCCGTACCCGCCGGCGGCCAGCGCCGCCTCGTCCAGCACCTCGACGCCGAGACCGGCGTCACGGGCGGCGGCGGCCACGGCGTCGGCGAACGACGGGGGACGCAGCTCGTTCGGGGCGGTGTTCACCCAGTCCCGGCTGGTCCGGACCGCGCCGGCGACCGCCTGCGCGCGGGTGATCTCCGCCTGGGCGCCCGTGTCGGCGGCGTCCGGAACGGCGATGAGCACCTCGGCCACCGGCTCCCGCCGGGCCGGCTGCGGCCGGGTCTTGTAACCGGCGAAGCGATAGCCGCCGAGCAGCGCGCCCTCGGCGACCGCGCGCAGCGCCGCCAGCGCGTCCGCGTCGTCGGGCAACGGCAGGCTGAGCGCCACCTTCGGCGCGCCCGCCAGGGCCCGCACCGCGGCGCCAGCCGCGCGACGCAGCGTCTCCGGCGCCGGGGCGGCGCCCGTCGGCTCCGGGCCGAGCCCGACCGCGACGACCAGTGGAGCCGTGACGGTACCCAGCGTGGCCAGCTTGATCACCTCGCCCGGGCCACCGGTCGCGCCGAGCAGCGCCAGCGTCTCGGTCAGCTTGCCGTCGAACGCGACGGCGATGCTCTCCGCGCCGCTGCCGAGCAGCAGGGTGCCGGCGAGGCCGCTGGTGGCGTCCCGCTCTCCGGTCTGGCTGTGCACGCCGATCACGATCGCGTCGACGGCGAGCTCCGCCGGGTCGGTGTCGACCAGGCTCAGGGTGGTCGTGCGGGGGGTTGTCACTGAAGCTACTCCGGGCGGGCCGGGCCGGTCGCGTCGTCGCGTACCAGCGGTGAAGGTCTCCGGCGGAACCTACCCGCCGGACATCAGGGCTGTCCCGTCGATCACGCAACGGGGTCCCGCCGATGCTAACCAGCGGCGTAACCCCCGGTAAGTTGCCACCCATGACCGACGTGACCTCCGCCGCCGCCGCGACCCGGCTGCGACGTTCCCCGCTGCACGAGCGGCACACCGCCGCCGGCGCCAAGTTCGCCCCCTTCGGGGGCTGGGAGATGCCGCTGGAGTACGCCGGCGGCGGGGTGCTCAAGGAGCACACGGCGGTGCGGACGGCGGTGGGCGTCTTCGACGTGTCGCACCTGGGCAAGGTCCGGGTGACCGGTCCCGGAGCGGCCGAGTTCGTCAACTCGTGCCTCAGCAACGACCTGGGCCGCATCGGGCCGGGCCGCGCGCAGTACACGCTGTGCTGCGACGACGCCACCGCCGGTGTGGTCGACGACATCATCGCCTACCTGTACGCCGACGACCACGTCTTCCTCATCCCGAACGCGTCGAACACCGCCGAGGTGGTACGCCGGTTGCGCGCCGCCGCGCCGGAGCGGATCACCGTCACCGACGAGCACGAGGCGTACGCGGTGCTGGCCGTGCAGGGCCCCCGCTCGGGCGACCTGCTCGCGGCCCTCGACCTGCCCACCGAGCACGGGTACATGAGCTTCGACGCCGCCAGCCTCGCCGCCGTGGAGTTGACCGTCTGCCGTACCGGCTACACCGGCGAGCTGGGCTACGAGTTGGTGGTGCCGGCGGAGCAGGCGGTGACCGTGTGGGACGCGCTCTTCGCCGCCGGCGAGGCGTTCGAGCTGCGCGCCTGCGGCCTCGCCGCCCGGGACACGTTGCGCACCGAGATGGGGTACCCGCTGCACGGGCAGGACCTCTCGTTGGACATCACCCCGGTGCAGGCCCGCTCCGGTTGGGCGGTCGGCTGGGACAAGCCGGCGTTCTGGGGCCGTGACGTGCTGCGCGCCGAGAAGGCCGCCGGCCCGCGTCGTACGCTGCGTGGCCTGGTGGCCGTCGACCGGGCCATTCCGCGCCCCGGCATGACCCTGCACGTGGGCGACCAGCAGGTCGGCGTGGTGACGAGCGGCACCTTCAGCCCCACGAGGAAGCAGGGCATCGCCCTGGCCCTGGTCGACACGGACGCCAACCTCCCCGAAGGCGCCGAGGTCGAGATCGACATCCGCGGCCGCCGCGCCCCCCTGACCGTAACCAAGCCCCCCTTCGTAACCCCCTCAACCCACTAACCCAACCCCACCCCACCCCGGACCCACCCCACCGCGCTGCCCCCACCCCACCCGCACTCGTTGATCAAGAGGTTCGCGTCAAAATCCCGCCGGAAAATGACGCGAATCTCTTGATCAACGGGGGTCGAGCGGGGGCCGGGTGGGTGGGTGGGTGGGGCAGGGGTTAGGGGGTTGGGGTGGGGGGTTCGCCGGAGTCCAGGACTGCCTGGGTCCAGCCGCCCTCGATGACTCCCGTCGCGTCCAGGACCGCCCAGTCGACGACGTCGGCGGACTCCACGACCACCGGTGCGCCGATCCGGACGCTCTCGTCGGTGTTCGCGTCGCTGGCGCTGACGCCGACGATCCGCTCCGGGGTCTCCCACGAGGTGACGCCCGCCCAGACGTACTCCGGGCCGTCGTCGCCCGGCAGGCCGTACTTGACGACGAGCTGCGACTCGGCCGGTAGGTGGCCGGCGACGAAGCGGGCCCGCGCGTCGTCCAGCGCGGCGCGGGCGGTGGCCACCGCCCGGCTCATGGCGTCACCGGAGCGGGCGTAGCGCACGTCCGGCTGGATGCCGGAGAACAGGGTCGCGCAGGCGGCGGCGTAGTAGCGACCGTCCGGGCCGGGGTGCCCGGCCGGTGGGCGCAGGCTCAGGAACGAGTCGGCCTCCGGGTCGGTCGCCGGGTCCAGCTCGAGGCGCAGCAGCACCGGGGCGGTCGCGCCGTGCTGCTCCGGGTTGCCGTACGCGACGGCGATGTCGTGCCCGGTGACCGTGGCGAGTACCGGTAGCTGCACGAAAGCGGGCACCTCCTCGCCGTTGAGGCCGTCGGTCCAGTCCCGCAGCAGCCGACGGGCCGCCCCGGTCATGACCGCGCCCCAGGCCCGGGTGAGGTGGTCGGGCACACCCTGGGTCTGCAACTCCAGCAGCCCGAAGCGTCGCAGCCCCTTCGTGGTGAACCACAACCCTTCGGCGTCCGACGAGTACGGGACCAGCACCCAGTCGACGAGCCGGATCCGGCCCTGCTCGTCGGGGAGGGAGCGCAGCGCGGTCGCCGGGTCGAGGAACTGGAGGCCGAAGACGTCCACCACGTCGCTGTCGACGGACTCGGCGACTGCCGCCGCGACCGCCCGTGCCGCCCACTCGTGTGCCGGCGGCCAACCGGGCCGGTACTCGGCCTGCACCACCACCAGGTGCGTCGCCGCCGCCAGCCGGGCCAACTGCTCCGGCGTGGCGCCGAACGCGGTGAGCAGATCCGGCGGAAGCGCGGGGAACTCGGCGATCGGCCGGGTGTCCACGCTCATCAGCGGGCTGTCCAGCATCTGTGTGGCGAGCCCGTGCACCGGTTCGGCGAGCCGCCCGGTCAGCGACGCCACCGCCGTCTTCGCGCTGACCTTCGGCAGCCCCGCCATCGGCACCAGGTAGGTCGCGCTGAGCGACTCCGGCACCGGTACGGGCAGGAAGTCGTCCGTGATGAGCATGTTCGTTTCCCCCGGTGGCCGCGCCGGTGTTGTCGAGCCGAACGCTACCCGGCCCGGCGTGCCGGCTTCAGCCGGACAGCACCACACCCAGGTAGACCAGCGTGGTGACCACCTCGACGGTCGCGCCGAGCACGTCGCCGGTGATCCCGCCGAGCCGGCGTACCACGTGGGTCAGCAGCGCCACCGCGACGGCCAGGGCGGCGACGACGGCGAGTGGCCCCTGCCACGGGCGGTCCGGCACCGCGGGCGCCGCCAGCAGCACGACGGCGACCGCGCCCACGGTCAGGGCCGCCGGGCCGACCGTGCCGGCCACCAGCGCGCCCAGGCCGTCCGGGCGGGCGGCGGGCACGCCCCGCCGGCACGCCACCGTGACGCCCAGGCGGCCGGCCGCCGTCGCGGCGACCACCGCCGCGAGGCACGCCGGCCACGACCGCCCGGCCAGGTCGGCGAGGGCCGCGGCCTGCACCAGGAGTACGACCACCAGCGCCACGACACCGAACGGTCCGACGTCCGGCTTCTTCATGATCGCCAGCGCGGCGGCGCCCCGGCGGTACGAGCCGAGCGCGTCCACCGTGTCGGCCAGCCCGTCCAGGTGCAGCCCTCGGGTCAGCAGGGCGGCGACCCCCACCGTCACGCCCGCCGCGACCAGCGGGGGAGCGAGCAGGCCGGCCAGGAGCAGGACACCACCCAGGAGTACGCCGAGCAGCGCGCCGACGGCCGGGGCGAGCGCCATCGCCGTACCCGCCACCGGGCGGTCGATCCGTCCGGCGCGTACCGGCAGCGTGCTGAAGGTGGTGACGGCGAGCCGGACGCCCGCGACGAACCGCGACTCAGCCGGCACGCCAGCCCGACGCCGGCTGCTCGTCGGCCCCGGTGCGGGTGGGGCCCGGCCCGGCCGGCTCCGGCTCGACGAACTCCGGCTCGGTGTAGTCGGGCTCGGTGTAGGCCGGCTCGGTGTAGGCCGGCTCGTCGTCGGCGTAGTCGGGCTCCGGCTCGTCGGTGCCGTCCGGGTCGGCGTCGCCGCCGAGCGACGGATGGACCGGCAGGGCGGCGGCCAGCGCCAGCACCGAGCGCAGCATCGGGAGCGCGACCAGGGCGTTCGCGCCCTCGCCGAGGTCCAGGCGGAGGTCGAGCAGGGGGGTTAGGCCGAGCACGTCGGCCGCCAGCCGCACCGCGGGGTGCTGGCCGTGGTCGGCCAGCAGGCACCAGTGCCGGGCCTGCCCGGCCAGGTCGCGGCTGATCATCCCGGCCGCCAGGCCGACCGGCCCGTCCAGCAGCACCGGCACCCGGCGGGCGGTCGCGCCCAGCAGCACGCCGGTGGCCACCGCCACATCGCCGCCACCCAACTCGGCCAGCACGTCCTTGGCGGAGCGCGGCGAGCGGCGGGTGCGGTGCAGGGCGTCCCGCACGGCGGCGCAGCGGACCATCCAGGCCGCGTCGTCGATCTCACCGGAATCGGTGATCACCCGACCCAGCACCGACGGCGGTTCCGCGCCCGCGGTGGCCGCCAGCACGGCCGCCGCCGCAGCTTCGGTGCCCGCGCCGCAGGCGCCCAGGACCAGCAGTTGTACGCCCGCGTCGGCCGCCTGCTCGGCCAGCCGCCAGCCGTAGCGCAGCGCCGACTCGACCTGCTCGCCGGCCAGCGCCGGCTGGGTCTCCATCGGGGCGGCGGCCGGCGTGTCCACGACCTGGAGGCTCGCGCCGGCCTCGGCGGCCAGCCGGGCCAGCGCGCCCCGGCCGGCGCGGGCCTGGGCGGCGCGGCGTGCCGACTCGCCGGCGACGGTGCCGGCGGACGCGCCGCCCGCGTGGTCGCCGTTGAGCAGCAGCACCCGTACCGAACCCCAGGCGGACGGGGTCGACGTGCCCTGCGTGGCGGCCGCGAAGCCGACCACCCGGTCCAGGACGCCCAGCCCGGCGCCCGGCACGTCGAGGCTGGCCAGCCGGTCCACCGCCTGCGGGCCCGCGTACTCGTCCGGCATCGGCAGCTCCATGCCCGGCTGGATGACCAGCCCGGTGGCCACCATCGGCAGCGCCATGGTCGGCGCGGCCCAGGGGTTGCCCGGCTCCTGGTTCGGCGCGACCGGCGGGGTGTGGGTCAGGACCTCGGGGAGCTGCACCTCGGGCGTGGGCTCGGTGTCACCCAGGCTCGGGGCGGCCGGGCCCGGGGTGCCCAGCCCGGTGGCGACGGAGTGCCTGCCGGTCGCGGCAACCGGCGTGGACGCAGCCGAGGTGGCGACCGCTGCCGGCTTCAACCAGGCCGGCTGGCCGGCGACCACCAGCACCACGGCGTCGCAGGCGTCCGCGACCGCGCGGTTGGCCGCGCCGAGCGCGTCGGCGAACGCCCGCCCCAGCGGGGTCGTCGGCACCAGCGACAGTCCCACCTCGGGGCTGACCAGCACCACCCGCGCCGTGCAGGTCCGGAGCGCCTCGGCCAGCTCGGCGATCGTGGCCAGGTCGTCGGCGGGCTGGTGCTCCGGGTCGAGCAGCACGGTCACCCAGCCGCCCAGGTCGTCGACGAGGAGCGTCTCGTTCGGCTCGGCGGACGCGAGCACGTCCGCCAACCGACGCGGCTCCCCGGCGGTCTCCTCGGTGGTCCAGCTACCGGGGCGCCGGGCGCGGTGCGTCGCCAGTCGGGTGGCCCACTCGGTGTCCTCCGGGTCGCCCTCGGGCGCGGTGGCGACGTAGCGGACCACCGGCGCGTCGGCGACCAGGGACTCGGCGAACTCGGACTTGCCGGACCGGATGCCGCCGAGCACCAGGACCGTGTTCCACCCGTCAACGGACATGCCCGTACCTTAAGGCCGCCCGGGGTGGCTCTGCCTGCCGGCCCGGCGCTCGCGCGACGGGTGAGGGGCCGTCGCTCGTCGGGCCGACTACGCTGGCGGGGGTTCGTCCCACCGGGACTTCAGCGGCGAGGGGAGACGCGGCATGGCGTGGAGCTGGCGGTACGAGGGCACGGACGGCCAGACGGTCGAGGGACCGGCGGAGTCGTTCGGCAGCCAGGCCGACGCCGAATCCTGGATCGGTCAGACCTGGCGTGAACTCGCGGCGTCCGGCGTCACCTCGGTCGCGCTCGTGGAGGACGACCGGGTGGAGTACCGGATGAGCCTGCTGCCCACGGCCGAGTGATGGCGTACGACCGGCCGGGCGACAAGCTGGTGCTCGGCGTGCCCAGCGCGGCGTTCCGACCCAGCCCGGTCTTCCTCGGCCTGGTCGCGCTCTTCGCGGTCAGCGGGGTGCTGGCCTGGAACGGCTACGGCAGCGTCCGCTTCGACGTGTTCCTGTTCGTGGTCTCCGGCTGGCTGGTGTCGCTCTGCCTGCACGAGTACGCCCACGCGGTCGTCGCCTACCGCGCCGGTGACCGGGACATCGCCCACCGTGGCTACCTGACACTCAACCCGTTCAAGTACACCCACCCGCTGCTGTCGATCGTGCTGCCGGTGGTGGTGGTGCTGCTCGGCGGCATCGGCCTGCCCGGCGGCGCGGTCTGGGTGGACCGGCACGCGATCCCGGGGCGGCTGCGGCACACCCTGGTGAGCCTCGCCGGCCCGGCGACGAACGTGCTGTTCACGTTGCTGCTGGTGCTCGCGGTACGACTCGGCGCGACCTCGGGCGGCCCGGTCGAGTTCTGGGCCGGGGTGGCGCTGCTGGCGTTCCTGCAACTCACCGCGAGCGTGCTCAACCTGCTGCCGGTGCCGGGCCTGGACGGCGGCAACATGATCCAGCCGTGGCTGAATCCACAGTGGCGCAGGATGTACGACCTGTTCGCCCCGTACGGCTTCATCCTGCTCTTCGCGCTGCTGTGGAACCCGCGCATCGGCGGCTGGTTCTTCGACGCGGTCTTCACGGTCGGTGACCTGCTCGGCCTGCCGTCCTGGCTGTACGCCGCCGGGCTCGACCTGATCCGGTTCTGGCAGAGCTGAGCTGCCGGGCCGGCCTGACGGCCGGCTGAGCTGACCGGCCCGGTCGGCGCGAACCTGTCGCGCCGACCGGGCCGGACCCGCGTCAGGGCCGCTGCGCGGGAGACTCGGTCTTCGCCGGGCTCCGCTCGACGACCGGTTCGACGATGTCGTCGATGGCCTTGAGCAGCTCGGCATCGAGCGTCACCCCGGCCGCCTTCACGTTGTCGTGCACCTGCTCGGGGCGGGACGCGCCGATGATCGCCGACGAGACGTTCGGGTTCTGCAGCACCCACGCGACGGCGAGCTGGGCCATGCTCAGGCCGGCCTGCTCGGCGAGCGGCTTGAGCTGCTGCACCCGGGTGAGCACGTCGTCGTTCATGAACCGGGCGATGAAGTTCGCGCCCGACTTCTCGTCCGTGGCGCGGGAGCCGGCGGGCGGCGGCTGCCCCGGCAGGTACTTGCCGGAGAGCACACCCTGCGCCATCGGCGACCAGACGATCTGACCGATGCCCAGCTCCTCGCTGGCCGGTACGACCTCGGCCTCGATGACCCGCCACAGCATCGAGTACTGCGGCTGGTTGGAGACCAGCGGCACGTGCAGCTCGCGGGCGAGCGGGTGGGCGGCGCGCAGTTGCTCGGCGGTCCACTCGGAGACACCGATGTAGTGGGCCTTGCCCGAGTGCACGACGTCGGCGAACGCCTCCATCGTCTCCTCCAGCGGCGTGCTGTGGTCGTACCGGTGGGCCTGGTAGAGGTCCACGTAGTCGGTACGCAGCCGGCGCAGCGAGCCGTTGATCGACTCCATGATGTGCTTGCGGGACAGGCCACGGTCGTTGCGACCCGGCCCGGTCGGCCAGTAGACCTTGGTGAAGATCTCCAGGCCCTCGCGACGCTCGCTCTCCAGCGCCCGGCCGAGCACGTCCTCGGCCCGGGTGCCGGCGTACACGTCGGCGGTGTCGAAGGTGGTGATCCCCGCGTCGAGGGCGGCCCGCACACATGCGAACGCCGCGTCCTCCTCGACCTGAGAACCGTGGGTGATCCAGTTGCCGTACGAGATTTCGCTGACGAGCAGGCCGGAACGGCCCAGGTGTCGGAATTCCATGTCCCGACCCTAACTCCGGTGGATCACGATCGCCGAGTGGCGACTCAGAGCACGGGATTGGCGTCGGTCAACAGTCGGTCGATCTCCTCCAGCACCGCCCCGCGATCGGGATGCACCAGGTCGATCAGGGACGCGCCACGACGGTCCAGCGCGCCCCACCGACCGCCGCCGCTGACGAGGAACGCCACCGGGTGGATGACCACCACCGGGTACGACGGTGGCACCAGCACCGTGCCGGTGCGATCCACCACACCGCGCCGGCCAGCCACGTCGACGACCGCGAGACCCTCCTCGGTGAAGCCGTCGACCGGCCCCGCGTCGGTCAACTCGGTGACGAAGGCGTGGTAGCGGGTCGGCACCACGATCCGTCCGGTCCGGTCGACCGCCCCCCAGCCCTCGCGCTTCACCGTGGCCAGTCCGCGGCGGAACGGTCGTACGTCGGCGAAGTTCGGTGGGACCTGCACCGCGCCCGTCGGGTCGATCGCCGTCCATCCGCCGTCGGTGACCACCCAGGCCAGACCGTCGCTGAACGGGCGCACCGCCCGGTACGTCGGCGGGATCACCGTCGTACCCAGCATGTTGATCAGCGACCACCGGTCGGTGTCCGGCCGCCGCACCCAGGCCAGCCCGTCGTGGAACGGCTGCGCCTCCGCGTACCGGGCGGGAACGGCAACGTCCCCGGCCTGGTCGGTGTAACCCCACAGAGGCCCGTCGCGGTCCGGCTGCGGGGGCCGGTCGCGGTCCAGCACCTCGTCCCGACCCCGGGGGTACGGCCCGAAGCCGTCCGCCGCGCGCACGGTGACCGCGTCGAGGGCCACCCGCACCCGGTCCAGCAGTTCGGCGTCGGCCGCGCCGCGCAGATCGAGCGCCCGCTCGAAGTGCTGGCAGGCCTCCATCAGGCGGCCCTGGTCGTAACAACAGCGTCCGGCGTGCTCGTGCAGGGCGGCGCGCAACCGGTCGGGCAGCTCGACCGAGTTGGCCTCGGCGAAGAGCTGGTCGGCCTCGGCGAAGTCACCCCGCCACCGCAGCACGTGCGCCAGCCGCGCCTGCGCGAGCGCGGTCCGGCGCAGCTCACCGGTGGCCTCCGCGTACGTGAGGGCGAGTCGTCCGTCGGCCAACGCGTCGTCGAGGTCGCCGAGGATCCGCGAGGCCACCGCCCGGAGGCTGAGCAGCCGCGCGCGGGCCCGGTTGTCGATGGACGTACCCAACTTCTCGGTCAGCCGCCGCCGGATGGCCCGCATGCCGTCCGGTTCGGTCAATTCCTCGCGCAGGGTCACCGGGTCCAGCCGCCAGCGGTATGCGGCCAGGACCTGCTCCGGGTCGCCCTCGTCGGACAGCGACGGACGCACCGGCCCCGTCGCCGTGTCCGGCGGCGAGGACACGGGCGCGTCCGCCTCGGACGGGTCACGCGGCCCCGGGATGACGACGGCCGGTACGGCGGAGGCGGCTTCTGCGGTGACGGTCTCTGGGGTGACGGTCTCTGCGGAGGCGGGTGGCGCGGGCGTGGGCGGGGACGCCGCCGGCGGCCCGGAGACGGGCTCGGTGGCGGCGGGCGCGGTAACCGGTTCGGTGGCGGCGGGTGGCGCGGAGACGGGTTCGGGGGTGGCGGGCACGGGTTCCGCCGCAGCCGGTGGCGGGGAAGTGGGCTCGGGGGCGGCCTGTGCTGTGGTGGGTTCGGGGGCGGCGGGTGGTCCGGAGGCCGGTTCGGGCGCGGGTGACGCGTAGGTGCGTTCCGGCGGGGCATCGAACGTGGAGGGTGCCGTGGTGGTGCCCGCCGCCGTGCCGTCCGGTGCGGGAACGGGTTCAGGCGCGGCGGCGGGTGGTGCGGAGGTGGGCGCCGCGAAGGCGGTCGTGGGCGCGGCCGGCGGTGCCGAAACGGACGCGGCCGGCGGTGCCGACACGGGCGCGGTCGGTGGTGCCGACGCAGGCGCGGTCGGTGTGCTTGCCGCGACGGAGTCCGCGTCGGCGGACCACGCCGTTGCGGGCTCGGGTGTCGTGCGATCCGCCTCGGTCGACGGCGCGGGCCCCGCGTCGGTGCCCCGCGTGGTGGTCGACGGGGCCGCGGCGTTCGGCCCCGGCGACGACGACGGCCGGTCCGACGATTGCGGGCCGGCGGCACCGTCGACGGACGGCGTGCTTCTCCGGACGGCCACCTCGTCAAAGTCGTCCGCAGTGGACTCGCTCTGCCACTCCGACGGCTCGCCGGAGACCGGTGGCGCGGAGACCGGGGGCGCGGAGACCGGTGCCGCGACGGCCTCGCCAGCGTCGGGTCGCTGGTCGGTGGCCGGGCGGTCGAGCAGCGGTTCGGTCGACGCGATCGTGTCGTGCGTGTCCCCGGTCCCGGGCGGTGACCCTGCCGGTACGTCGACGACGGCCCGGTCGTCGTCTGTGGCGGCGGCCGTCGACGCCTTGTCGGTTGCCGCCGGCGCGTCCTGATCCGGCTCGGTGGCGGGGCTGAACCAGGCATCGGGTCCCCGCACCGGTGTCGCCGCCGGCTCCGGGGTGGTTGGCGCGGACGTCTCGGTGGGCGTCGGAGGCACGTAGCGACGCGGCACCCCCGGGGCGACCGGAAGCGACGGCTCGGCGTCGGGTGTGGAGGACCTCGGCGTCGCCGGTGTGGCGGGCGGCTCCGGTCGCTGCCAGGTCGGTGGCGGCGCGACGGGCGGGCGGCTGTCCTGGCCGGGGTAACGCGGCGCAGTGGTGTGCCGGGCCTCAGCGGTCGGCGCGGCTTCGGTAGGCCGGTGCTCGGGCCGGGGCGGCGACCCCGACTGTTCGTCCGACGACGGGGGATCCACCGGGGCGGGCAGGAACTCCACCCGGAGCCGCGCGGCCGGCGGACCGGAGATCGGAGCGTCCACAGCCGGCGAGACCGGCAGGCCCGACACCGGCCGGTCGTACTCCGGCCGGCCGGACGAGGTGGGCGGTCGCCGCTCGTGGTCGGCGGGCGCGGGGGAGACGGGCGTCGCCGACAGCGGTTCCTCCCACCCGGCGGCGGGCGAGACAGGCCGGTCCCGCCCGCGAGCGGCGGGGGAGACGGGTGCGTCCCGCCCGGGGGCGGCGGGGGAGATGGGCGCGTCCCGTCCGGGGGCGGCGGGGGAGACGGGTGCGTCCCGTCCGGGAGCGGCGGGGGAGACGGGCCGGTCCGGAGGCACCCGGTCGGTGCCCGGCGCGGCCGGGGAGACGGGTGTGGGCGGGACCGGGGTGGCCCGACTGTAGGTGGGTGACGCGCTCGCGGCGGGGCGAACCGGCCGCTCGTCGTACCGGCCCGGCTCTGCCGGTGGCCGTGTGGGGGCGGTCGGCGGCCGTGTGGGGGCGGTCGGCGGCCGCGACAACACGCGCGGCTCGGTGTCGCGGTACGGCTCGGGCCGGTAGCCCGGCTCCCGGGTGCGGTCCGGATGCACCGGGCCGGGCGCCGGCCAGGGCAGGCCGCCACCCGAGCGGGGCTCGCGGTAGGCCTCGTCGCGGCGGCTCTCTTCGCGGTACGGCTCCGGTCGGGCCGTCTCGCGCGGACGACGGTCCGGGTACGCCTCGGCGCGCGCTGCCGCCTCGCGGGGTTGCTGGCGGTGCGGTTCGACGTCGGGACGGCGGCGGTCGTCGTCGCGGCGGGGCTGCTGCTGCGGCGCGTCCGTTTCGGGGCGGCGTCGCCGTCCGCCCTCGGATGTCTGGGGCGGCCCGTACATCTCGTCCGGGCGGCGCTGCCACTCGCTGGACCCGCCGGGGCCAGCCTCCACCCGGGACCGCTCGTCGGCAACGCCGCGCTCCGGCCGGCGGGCGTCGTCGGGCCGGCGCTCCGCACGGCGGGCGTCGTCGGTAAGGCCGCGCTCCGTACGGCGGGCGTCGTCGTCCGGCCAGCGATCCGACCGGCGGGCTTCGTCGGGGCGACGGTCGGGCTGGCCATCGGCCCGGTAGCGGTTGCGACCGTCGATGGGCGCCCACTGGCCGGCGCCCTCGGCGGCCCAGCCGTCAGTCGGGCGGCTCTCGGGGTTCCGGGTCGGCCGGACGCCGTACCCGTCCACGGGCTGCCGGTCGTGGGCGGCGGCCGGTCGCTCCGACGTGCCGCGTCGGCGCGGTGGCTCGTCGGGCTCGGACACCCAGCCCGAGTCACCGCGGGGCGCCGGGGAGTAGGGCCCGGGGGAGACCGGCGGTGACGTCGGGTACGCCCGGTCCCGGTCGGTCGGCTCGGGTCGGCGACGGCGGCTGTCGTACCCATCGAAAACGGGCTGCTCGCGGTGCCACGCGGCCTCGCGGCCGGGCGTCCGGTCGTCGCCGGGGCGTCGGTCGGACCAGGCGGTACGGCGGTCCGACTCGGGCGAGCGGCGCTCCTCGCGCCGGGGCGGCTCGGGGAGCGGGCGGCGGTACGGCTCATGGTCGTAGTACGCGGGTTCGGAGCGGCCTTGTCGCGACGCGTCGGGCGTCCGCTCGTCGCCGCGTGGCCAGCCGTAGGACTGGTCTGGCTCGTCGTCCGCCCGCCACCGGCCCTCGGGTTCGGCCGGAGGTTCGTCGGCCCAGGAGCGGCCGAGGTAGGTGCCGTCCGGGCGGGTGGGCGCGAGCGGGGGCACCTCGGCACGACCCACCGCGCTCGCCCGTCCGCGCGGTGGCGGGGACTGGTGGGTGGCGCCGATGTCACCGGGGTAGCGCTGGCCGGGGAACTGGGGTTGCCATTCGGTGGTCGGTTCGACCACCCAGGACGGTTCGTTCGGATCCCGCCACCGGTCGGTGTAGCGGCCGTTCATCCGTCGAGCCCGTCGCCACACCCGACCGCTCGGCCGCTCCCCGTCGACGGTGAGGTGGCGCTCGTGTCCCGCTGGCCGTTGGGCGTCCGGTCGCCGCCTGCCACGCTCCGGTGGCCGGCTCGCGTCCGCTCGCTCACGGCGTTGTCACCTCGTTGCACATTGTCGCGCTGGGGCCTCGCGTGCCGGTCGGGTCGCCCGTTCCGGCAGGGCGTGGCTGCGGATGGAGGGTAACGGCGCGGGCTCGTTCACCGCCACTGTGGCAGCGCCCACGAGCGCAAACGTTATCCGATGGTTCCGGACATTTAGGTCGATAACCGAATCTGACCTTCGACGATACCCCACCCGCCGCCCGAACGGACCGGAGCACCGGGTCAGGGATGCTCCATGACGAGGACGGCGAACGTCCCCGGGACCAGCGCCTCGTACCGGTGTGGCAGGTCGCCGGGGAACGTCGCGTAGTCACCCGGGCCGAGGTCGACCACGTCGCTCTCGGGGCCCACCCGCAGCCGTCCGGCGGCCACCACCACATGCTCCACGCTGTGCGGCGTGTGTCCGTCCGCCTCCCGGACCGCGCCTGGCTCCAGCTCGATCAGGTAGATGTCCCGGCGTACCCGCGACGTTCCGGCGCTGAGCAGCGTCCCGGTGAAGTCGGCCCGCTCGGAGCGGACCCGGGGGCCCTCGCCGGCACGAATCACCCGGAGGTTGTCGGCCGCCGGCTCCACGAGCCGGCTGAACGGCACGCCCAGCGCCACGCCGATCGCCCACAGCGTCTCCACGCTCGGGTCACCGGTCCCCGACTCCAGCGCCGACAGCGTGGACTCGGGCGTCCCCGCCCGGGCGGCCAGCTCGGTCAGCGAGACTCCGGCCCGCTCGCGTTCGCGGCGCAGGGCGGCGGCGACGCTGGCCGATGGTTCTCCGGGCATGCGTGTTCGCTCCACTGGATCATCGTTCGCGGTCACGAACAACGGGGACCTGTTCACCGTGCGGGACTACGCGCACGGTACAACGAACGGCAACCGCCCGACGTCCTTTGCCACCAACGCGGCCGGAGCGGGTGTCCCGGCGACGGGTCGCCGGGATCAGACCTTGTCGCCGAGCTTCACCGCGGGCGCCGGAGTGCGCATCCGCCGGAAGGTGATCGAGCGCATCACGGCGTACAGGTAGAGCGAGCCCATCCGCTGGTCGGTCTTCGGGAAACGCTGCCGGACCAACTTGCTGATCTTGCGGCAGATCAGCACCGAGTCGACGACCACGCCGAGGGCCAGGGCGCCCCAGAGCACGTTGGAGATCAGCCGGACCACCGGCGGCATCGCGGCGTTCGAGCCGATCAGCACGATCAGCGCGCCGCCGAAGAACCAGGTGCCGACGGTACGACGGGAGTCGACCACGTTGCGCGCCAGCAGCCGCTCCGGGCCCCGGTCGCGCGGGCCACCCTCGCGGCGGAAGTCGGCGGCGGCCTCGGTGCGCAGTTGACGACGCCGTTCCCGCTCCTCCTCCTTGGTGAGGGGGCGGCTCGGGCCGGCCGGACGCCGGCCGACCGTCGGCCGCTTCGGCGTCTCCCGGCCCTTGGCCGGGGTGTAGCCCCGGGGACGGTCGGCGGTCTCCTCGGGGGTCACCGAGGAGACGGCCTCGTCGACGAGGTCGGTGGACTTGCGGCGAAAGAGCGACGGCACGCGGCAAGGGTAGCCAACGGTTCGCGCCCGGTGCACATCGCGGTGCAACGGGCGACGGCTCCAGGTCGCAGCGCGACCTGGAGCCGTCGGAATCGAACAGTTGGTGAGGGAGGTTACGGGCGCTCGGCGTGCGCGCCCAGGTCGGCGAGCTTCGCCTCGAAGTCCTCGTAGCCCCGGTTGATCAGGTCGACGCCATACACGCGGGAGGTGCCCTCGGCCGCGAGCGCCGCGATCAGGTGGCTGAACCCGGCCCGCAGGTCCGGGATGACCAGGTCGGCGGCGTGCAGCTTGCTCGGCCCGGCGATCACCGCCGAGTGCTTGAAGTTGCGCCGGCCGAAGCGGCACGGGGTGCCGCCGAGGCAGTCCCGGTAGACCTGGATGTTGGCGCCCATCGAGTTCAGCGCCTCGGTGTAGCCGAGCCGCTGCTCGTAGACCGTCTCGTGGACGATCGACAGGCCACGGGCCTGGGTCAGCGCCACGACCAGCGGCTGCTGCCAGTCGGTCATGAAGCCCGGGTGCACGTCGGTCTCCAGCGCCACGGCGTTCAGCTCGCCGCCCGGGTGCCAGAAGCGGATGCCGCCCTCCTGGCCCGGGTCGCCCAGCTTCGGCGCGCGGGCGTCGGTGACCTCGTACTCGCCGCCGACGGACCGGAAGATGTTCAGGAAGGTCATCATGTCGGCCTGCTGGGCGCCGAGGACCTCGACGTGACCACGGGTGGCCAACGCGGCGGCGGCCCAGCTCGCGGCCTCGATCCGGTCCGGGATCGGCCGGTGGGTGTACCCGTGCAGCTTCGGCACGCCCTGGATCTCGATCACCCGGTCGGTGTGGACCTTGATGATCGCGCCCATCTTCTGCAGGATGCAGATCAGGTCGATGATCTCCGGCTCGACGGCGGCGTTGCGCAGCTCGGTGACGCCCTCGGCCATGACCGCGGTCAGCAGCACCTGCTCGGTGGCGCCGACGCTCGGGTACGGCAGGGCGAACTTGGTGCCGTGCAGCCCGTTCGGCGCGGACAGGTGCAGCCCCTCGGGCCGCTTGTCGACGGTCGCGCCGAACTCCCGCAGTGCCTGCAGGTGGAAGTCGATCGGACGCGGGCCGATGTGGCAGCCGCCCAGGTCCGGGATGAACGCGTGCCCGAGACGGTGCAGCAGCGGCCCGCAGAACAGGATCGGGATGCGGCTCGAACCGGCGTGCACGTTGATCTGGTCGGTGCTGGCGCTCTCCACGTTCGCGGGGTCGAAGACGAGTTCACCGTCCTCGGCGCCGTCGGTCACCTTGACGCCGTGCAGACCGAGCAGACCCCGGACCACCTCGACGTCGCGGATCTTCGGCACGTCGAACAGCCGGCTCGGGCTGTCGCCCAGCAGTGCGGCGACCATCGCCTTCGAAACCAGGTTCTTCGCGCCGCGCACGCGGATCCGCCCTTCGAGCGGAGTGCCTCCATGCACGACCAGGACGTCGTCGGTCAACGCAACCTCCAGCGCTTCGGTGCTGCTGTGTTGATGGTGGGGAGCGTGAACCTTGTCGCTACCCCGGATGCGGCCATCTCGAAACGGCCCGCTCGCGTCGTCGCTCCGGCAGCATAGCCCTCGGTGACGAAAAAGGACTCGGTCAGACCGGCGTGTGTGGCATTAATCGGTGATCCGGCACTTTTGTGTACCAGGGACGTCACGCATCGTGATCATGCGCCGGGCAGGGCGAGCATCTGGTCCAGCGCCACCCGCGCGTGGTGGGCGGTGTTGGCGTCCACCGTGATCTGGTTGACCACCCGGCCCGCGACCAGCTCCTCCAGCGCCCACACCAGGTGCGGCAGGTCGATCCGGTTCATCGTCGAGCAGTAACAGACCGCCTTGTCGAGGAACATGATCTGCTTGTCGGGGTGGGCCAGGGCCAGCCGGCGGACCAGGTTCAGCTCGGTGCCCAGCGCCCACGCCGAGCCGGCCGGCGCCGCCTCGATGGTCTTGATGATGTACTCGGTCGAGCCGACGTAGTCGGAGGCCGTGACCACCTCGTGCCGGCACTCCGGGTGGACCAGCACGTTGACGCCCGGCACCCGCTCCCGTACGTCGTTGACGCTGTCCAGCGTGAACCGGCCGTGCACCGAGCAGTGCCCCCGCCAGAGGATCATCTTGGCGTCGCGCAGCTGCTCCGGCGTGAGCCCGCCACCGGGCTTGTGCGGGTCGTAGAGCACGCAGTCGTCCAGCGACAGGCCCATCTCCAGTACCGCCGTGTTGCGGCCCAGGTGCTGGTCCGGAAGGAAGAGCACCTTCTGTCCCTGCTCGAACGCCCAGTCCAGGGCCCGCTTGGCGTTGGACGAGGTGCAGACCACGCCGCCGTTGCGCCCCACGAAGCCCTTGATGTCCGCCGAGGAGTTCATGTACGTCACCGGCACGGTGTCGCCCGCGATGCCCAGCTCGGTAAGCGTGTCCCAGGCGGCCTCGACCTGACCCAGCACGGCCATGTCCGCCATCGAGCAGCCGGCGGCCAGGTCGGGCAGGATCACCCGCTGGGTGCCGGTGGTGAGGATGTCGGCGCTCTCGGCCATGAAGTGCACGCCGCAGAAGACGATGTACTCCGCCTCCGGACGGGCCGCCGCCTCCCGGGCCAGCTTGAACGAGTCACCGGTCACGTCGGCGAACTGGATCACCTCGTCGCGCTGGTAGTGGTGCCCCAGCACGAAGACCTTGCTGCCCAGCTTCGCCTTCGCCGCCGTGGCGCGGGCCACCAGGTCGGGATCGCTGGGCGCCGGCAGGTCGCCCGGACACTCGACGCCGCGCTCGGTGTCGGGGTCGCTGCCCCGGCCGAGCAGCAGCAGAGCCGTCGCCGTGTTGGAGGGTTCCACCCAGGTCGAAGTCACGTAGCCCATGGTCCCACAGCGCGAGCGCGCCGCAGCTCCGCTCGGTGTGTGCTGCCACACTGCTCGCCATGCGCGTGCTGCTCTGCCCGGACAAGTTCGCCGGCACCCTGTCCGCACCGGAGGTGGCCGCCGCGGTCGCCGCCGGTTGGCGCACCGTCACCGACGAGGATGACCTGCTGATCCGGCCCCTCGCCGACGGCGGGCCGGGCTTCGTCCAGGTGCTCGCCGAAGCGCTCGGCGGCCGGCGGCTGCCGGTGTCGACGGTCGATCCGCTGGGCCGTCCGGCGGCGGGTGAGATCCTGCTCACCGCCGATGGCGCGACCGCCTACCTGGAGAGCGCCCAGGCGTGCGGACTGCACCTGCTCGCCGCCGACGAGCGCGACCCGAAGGCCGCCACGTCGTACGGGCTGGGTCTGCTGGTGGCCGCCGCCGTGGAGAGCGGGGCCCGGACGGTGGTGATCGGGCTGGGCGGCTCCGCCACCAACGACGCCGGCGCGGGCATGCTCGCCGCGCTGGGAGCGACTCCGCTGGACGGGACCGGCGCGGCGATGCCGTACGGCGGAGCCGCGCTGGCCGCGGTGGACGCGCTGGACGGCGTACCCCGGTTGCGGGACGCCCGGCTGGTCGCCGCCACCGACGTGGACAACCCGCTGCTCGGCCTGCACGGCGCGAGTAACGTCTTCGGTCCGCAGAAGGGCGCCGACCGGGCCGACGTGCTGCTGCTCGACGCCGCCCTGGAACGCTTCGCGGCGGTGCTGGAACGGGACCTGCCCGGCTGCCCGGCGGGCCTGGGCGCGCTGCCCGGCGGCGGGTCCGCCGGCGGCCTGGGCGCGGCGGTCCTCGCGCTCGGCGGCACCGTCGAGTCCGGTATCGGTCTGGTCACCCGCGCCAACCGGCTGGACGCCGCCCTGGACGCCGCCGACCTGGTGATCACCGGGGAGGGGTCCTTCGACCACCAGTCGCTGCGCGGCAAGGTCGTCGCCGGGGTGGCCGGGGCCGCCCGGGACCGTGGGGTGCCCTGCGTGGTGGTCGCCGGCCAGGTCAGCACCGGCCGGCGGGAGGCCGCCTCGGCCGGAGTGACCGACGCCTACAGCCTGGTGGAGCACTTCGGCGGCGAGGAGACCGGCGGGCTCGCCGCCGCGCTGAGCCGCCCCGCCGACGGGCTGCGCGAACTGGGCGCCCGGCTGGCCCGGCAGTGGAGCCGCTGAGCGCGCGCCACCGTCCCACCTGGGCCGGGGGCCCGCCACGCGGGTACGCCCGGCCGGGGCGGCGTACCATCGGAACTGGACCACAACCGGGAATCACTGGACGGCGCGCGACGTTGGCCAGTGCGTCCGGACCCAAAACCGCGCAGGGAGACTTCCACGTGACCACGCCAGCGCAGACCGAGTCGACCGAGGCCCAGGCCCCTACTTCCGTCGTCCTCACCGACGTCGCGGCGCAGAAGGTCAAGGCCCTGATCGAGCAGGAGGGCCGCGACGACCTGCGGCTCCGGGTCGCGGTGCAGCCGGGCGGCTGCTCCGGCCTGCGGTACCAGCTCTTTTTCGACGAGCGCTCGCTCGACGGTGACGTCGTCACCGACTTCGGTGGCGTCGAGGTCGTCGTCGACCGCATGAGCGCCCCCTACCTGGCCGGCGCGACGATCGACTTCGCCGACCGGATCGACGCCCAGGGCTTCACCATCGACAACCCCAACGCGGGCAACTCCTGCGCCTGCGGCGACTCGTTCAACTGAGTCACGCACCACACCAGCGAGAAAGGGGCCGTCCTTCGGGGCGGCCCCTTCGTCGTGACGAGCTGGTTTCCGTTGCCCGACGGACCGGGCACGCCCCGGTTACGGGGCCGGTAGGCTGACCGCGCCCCGCTCCCGACCCTGAGGTTGACATGAAGATCGCCGTGACCGGCTCGATCGCCACCGATCACCTGATGAGCTTCCCAGGTCGCTTCGCCGACCAGCTCATCGCCGATCAACTGCACAAGGTTTCGCTCTCCTTCCTGGTGGACGACCTGGTGCTCCGACGCGGTGGGGTGGCGGCGAACATCTCCTTCGGCATGGGGCAGCTCGGGCTGCGCCCGGTGCTGCTCGGGGCGGTCGGCGCGGACTTCGCCGACTACCGCTCCTGGCTGGAGCGGCACGGCGTGGACTGCGACTCCGTGCACGTCAGTGAGGTCGCGCACACCGCGCGGTTCGTCTGCACCACCGACACCGACATGTGCCAGATCGCCTCGTTCTACGCCGGCGCCATGAGCGAGGCGCGCAACATCGAACTGGCCCCGGTCGCCGACCGGCTCGGCGGGCTGGACCTGGTGCTGGTCAGCGCCAACGACCCGGCGGCGATGCTGCGGCACTCCGCCGAGTGCCGCACCCGCGGGTACGCGTTCGCCGCCGACCCCTCCCAGCAGCTCGCCCGCATGCCGGGCGAGGACGTGGTGGCGCTTATCGAAGGCGCCGAGTACCTCATGACCAACGACTACGAGAAGTCGCTGCTACAGAGCAAGGCGCAGCTGAGCGACGACCAGTTGCTGGACCTGGTGAAGGTGCGGGTCACCACGCTGGGCAAGGACGGCGTCGAGATCGCCGGTCGGGGTATCGACCCCATCCACGTACCCATCGCCCGGGAGATCCGGGCCGTCGACCCCACGGGTGTCGGCGACGGCTTCCGGGCCGGTTTCTTCACCGCGCTCTCCTGGGGTCTTGGCCTGGAGCGCGCCGCCCAGGTCGGCTCGCTGCTGGCCACGCTCGTCCTGGAGACGGTCGGCACCCAGGAGTACGACGTACGCCGCGACCTGTTCGTCAAGCGCCTCGCCGAGTCCTACGGCGACGTGGCAGCCGAAGAGATCCGCCCCCACCTCCTCCCGTAACCCCCACCCCGGTCCCCGCGCCGATCTTGCACTTTGTGGCGCCGTTTTGCGGCTGGTGTCCGCTCTTGTCGCCACCGAAAGTGCAAGATCGCGGGGGAGAGGGATGGCCGCGGGTCAGTGGGTGCGGCGGATGTCGTAGGCGGGGCCTTCTGGGCCGGTCACCGCGCCGAGGTACTCCTGGCCGCGCATGCGGCACCACGCTGGCAGGTCGACCGCCGCCGCCGGGTCGTCAGCGAGCACCCGGACGACCGTGCCGACCGGCACCTGCGGCATCCGCCGGGCCGCCGCGATCACCGGCAGCGGGCAGCGCTGACCCCGGCAGTCGATCACCTCGTCTGGCATCGTCACAGCCCGACCACCCCGGCGTCGGCCCGCAGGCCGGCGACGATCCCGGGCAGCTCGGTGAGGAACCGCTCGACGTCCTCCTCGGTGGTGTCTCGGTGCAGACTGACCCGCACGTTGCCGTGCGAGAGCACCCCCATCGCCTCCAGCACGTGCGACGGCCGCAGCGTGGACGACGTGCAGGACGAACCGGACGACACCGCGAACCCCCGCCGGTCCAGCGCGTGCAGCAGCGTCTCGCCGTCGACGTACAGGCAGGAGAACGTCACCAGGTGCGGCAGGCGAAGCACCGGATCGCCGACCACCTCCACGTCGGGCACCTCCGCCGCGACCCGCGTCCGGATCCGGTCCACCAGCGGGGACAGCCGGGCCGCCTCGGTGGCCGCGTCGGCCGCCGCCGCGCGCAGGCTCGCCGCCGCCGCCACCACCGCGGGCAGGTTCACCACCCCGGGGGTACGACCACCCTCCCGCTCGTCGGCCGGCCACGGTGACTCCCAGCGGGTGCCCTTGCGCACCGCCAGCAACCCCACCCCGGGTGGCCCGCCCCACTTGTGGGCGCTGGCGCTGAGCACCGACCAGCCGGCCGGCAGCGGCACCCGTCCGACCGACTGCGCCGCGTCGACGTACAGCGGCACCCCGACCTCCGCGCAGACGGCCGCCGCCTCGGCGACCGGCTGCACGGTGCCCACCTCGTGGCTGGCGCTGATCAGCGCCGCCAGCGCGACGCCGGGAGCACGGACGGCGTCCGACCAGCCGGCCAGGTCCAGCCGGCCCACCCGGTCGACCGGTACGGCGGTGGCGGCGCCGCCGGCCGCGACGTGCCGCTCGGCGGCGTGCAGGACGGCGGAGTGCTCGATCGCCGAGTGCACCAGGGTCGCCCCGACGCGACGCCGTCCGGCCAGCGCGCCGAGCACCGCGCCGTGGGCTGCCGTCGTACCGCTGGGGGTGAAGGACAGTTCGTCGGCGCGGACGCCGAGCGTCTGCGCGGCGGCCTCGCGGGCGGCGTCGAGCAGTTGTCGCGCGCGGCGTGCCTGGCTGTAGAGCTTCCCCGGGTCGGCCCAGCCGTCCTCCAGGGCCGCCAGCAGCGCCTGCCGGGCGACCGGATGCAGCGGCGCGGCCGTCGCCGCGTCCAGGTAGACCGGGGATGCGCTCACGGGTCCCCACGCTGATGCGCTCACGGGTCCCCACGCTATCGCGGCGTTATGCCCAGGATCCCCCCGATGGGGGCGGACAGTGACCCCACCACGGCCGAGTCCGTCATGGTCGAGTAATCTGCGACCGTCGGTGACGCCTTTGCCGTCGGTGCTGACGAACGACGCACCGCGGCGCGCTAGGGAGGCAGGACCAGGTGGTCGCAAGGAGTTCGGAGGTACGGCCGTCGGCCGTACGGCACGGTGCTGCCCCACGGGTCGGTGGACGCCGGGGACGTGGTGCCGGTCGGCTGGCCGGGCTCGGTCTCGGGGGCGTGGCGCTGCTGGTGCTGCTCACGGGCTGTGACGTCGGCAAGACGTTCGGCGGCTTCGGTTGGCCCCAGGGCGGCATCACGCCCGAGTCGCACCGGATGTACGACCTGTGGATCGCCTCCTGCGTCGCCGCCCTCGCGGTCGGCGTCTTCGTGTGGGGCCTGATCTTCTGGTGTGTCGTGCGGTACCGCAAGCGTGGCAACGCGCTGCCGGTGCAGACCCGCTACAACCTGCCGATGGAGTTCCTCTACACCATCGCGCCGATCCTGATCGTCTCCGTGCTCTTCTACTACACGGCGATCGTGCAGACCGACGTCGACAAGCTGTCGAAGAACCCGGACGTCACGGTCGAGGTCGTCGCGTTCAAGTGGAACTGGCAGTTCAACTACCGCGACGGTCAGGGCACGGAGGCCAAGACCACCGCGTCGACGCTGGGCACCAGCGAGGTCATCCCGGTGCTCGTGCTGCCGACCAACCGGTCCATCCGGTTCGAGGAGACGAGCCGCGACGTCATCCACTCCTTCTGGGTGCCGGAGCTGCTGTTCAAGCGGGACGTCATGCCGGGCAAGATCCGTAACGTCTTCGAGGTCTCCAGCCTGGACGCGGAGGGCGCGTACGTCGGCCGCTGCGCCGAGCTGTGCGGCAGCTACCACGCGTTCATGAACTTCGAGCTGCGGGTCGTCTCGCCGGAGAAGTACGACCAGTTCCTCGCGGCCAAGCAGGGCGGCAAGTCCACCCAGGAGGCGCTGGCCCAGATCGGCGAGGAGCCGTACGCCGAGACCACGAAGCCGTTCGACACCCGACGGACGCAGAGCAACTTCAGACCGGACAAAGCTCCGGCAGGAACGGGAAGCTGAGGCAGCCGCATGAAGACCGAGTGGCGTATCTTCCTGATCATCGCCGGGTTCCTCTTCGGCGCGACCATCCTCTACGGCGCCTGGACGCACGGTGAGTCCGGCAACATCGAGTGGGTGGGCACGGTTGCCCTGGCGCTGTCGTTCCTGCTCTGCTCGATGTGCGGTGGCTTCTTCTGGTTCGTCTCCCGCCGTATCGACCTGCGCCCCGAGGACCGGGCCGACGCCGAGATCGCCGACGGCGCCGGTGAGGTCGGCTTCTTCAGCCCGGGCAGCTACTGGCCGTTCGGTCTGGCGCTGGCCGCCGCGATCGCCGCGCTGGGCATGGTGTTCTGGCAGTTCTGGCTGATCGGTCTCGGCCTGGTGGCGGTCGTCTTCGCCGCCTGCGGCCTGCTGTTCGAGTACTACAGCGGCACCCGGCGCACCGCCGAGCACTGATCGTCCGACCGAACGAAGGCCCGCTCCCCCGGGGAGCGGGCCTTCGTCGTTCGGTGCGCTTGATCGACCCGGGTTCCTGGAATTCGGGGTGTCCCGGCGGCCCGGACACCGCGCCTTCGGTGATGTCGAGTGGATCTTGCAGCACGGGGGGCGGGCGCGGAGATTTGTCGGACCCGCGTGGGAAACTACAGGCGAGTAGTTCTCCGCTTCCGTTGTGCGTCGTTGTCACGCTCCGGGGGCGGTCGCCTGGAGTGAGAGGAGACGCCCGATGTCGCACCGCGATCTCTACTGCGACGTGTGCGAGGGCGTGACGCCGTTCGAGGCGCCACCCTGCGTCGACGGCCACGGCAGCGACTGTCCCGAACTGGTCTGCACCGGTTGCGGCGCGGCCGTGGTGATCACCACGTTCGTCGCGCCCGTCACCCGGCTGGCCGAGCGCCGCCGCCGCCAGCCCACCCGCCGCCACGCCGCCTGACCACGCCGCCTAACCCCCGCAGCACGCTTCGCGGCGCCTCGGGAGAGCGGATCAGGCGGTGGTCGCGGCCTCGGCCGTGGTGGTCGCGATCTCGATCCAGCGCTCCAGGACGCCCGCCGCCGCGCCCGAGTCGATCGACTCGGCGGCGCGGTCCAGGCCGGCGCGCAGCGCCTCGGTCAGGTCGCCGTCGAGTGGCCCCTGCGTCGCGAGCGCCGCCGCCGCGTTGACCAGGACCGCGTCGCGTACCGGGCCGGTCTCACCGGCCAGCAGGCGACGGGCGACACCGGCGTTGTACGCCGCGTCACCGCCGCGCAGGTCACTCAGGGTGGCCCGGGGTACGCCCAGGTCGCTCGCGTCCAGCACGGCCTCGCGTACGGTCCCGTTCTGCGCCGCCCAGACGCGGGTCGGCGCGGCGGTGGTGAACTCGTCCAGCCCGTCCTCGCCGCGCATGACGATGGCCGAGTCGCCGCGCGCGGCGAACACGCTTGCCATGACCGGCGCCATCCGGGAGTCGAAGCAGCCGACGGCGCCGGCCCGGGGGCGCGCCGGGTTGGTGAGCGGGCCGAGGAAGTTGAAGAAGGTGGGTACGCCCACCTCGCGGCGAACGGGTCCGGCGTGTCGCATCCCGGGGTGAAAGCGAGCCGCGAAGCAGAACCCGATGCCGGCCTCCTCGACGCAGCGGGCGACCTGCTCGGGGCCGAGATCCAGCGGGATGCCGAGGAACTCCAGCAGGTCGGCGGTGCCGCACAGGGATGAGGCGGCCCGGTTGCCGTGCTTGACGACGCGTACGCCCGCGCCGGCGACCACCAGCGCCGTCATCGTGGAGATGTTGACCGTGTGGGCGAGGTCACCGCCGGTGCCGACGACGTCGAGCGCAGTGCGGCGCAGCTCCTCCGGGAGGACGACCGGCACCGAGCGGCCCAGCATCGCCTCCACGAGACCCGCCAGTTCGGCAGGGGTCTCGCCCTTGGCCCGGAGCGCCACCGCGAACCCGGCGATCTGCACCGGGCTCGCTGAACCGGTCATGATCTCGTCCATGGCCCAGGCGGTGTCGGCGGTGGACAGCTCCTCGCCGCGCAGCAGCGAGTTGAGCAGGTGCGGCCAGGTCCGATCGCCCATGGCGGGCCTCCCGAGCGTACGAAGTGCGGGTGGGCTGGAACCGGCGCAGGCTCGGCCGGCGCCGTGTCGGTGCCGGTGACGCGGGGACGTCAGGCGGGTGCGTGCGTCCGCAGCAGCTCGGCGACCGTGCCGCCGGTGGTCACCGGGTCGAGCGGGTGCACCAGCGTCGCGTCGACCTCGGCGTACGCGGCGAGCCATCGGTCCGCGGCGCGGGCGATCACGAGGCAGGTGGGAGGCGCGTCGTCCCGGTCGTCCTTGATCTGCCGGGCGATGCCGATGCCGCCGCCGGGGCTGGCCTCGCCGTCGAGCAGCAGCAGGTCGATCTCGTAGTCGTCGACCAGCCGGATGGTCTCGGCGTAGGTCGACGCGTCGACGAACTCGATCCGCAGGCCGGGCGCGGGCCGGGTGCCCACGGCGAGCCGCATCCGGTCACGGACCTGCGGGTCGTCGCTGTAGAGCAGGACGGTGCACAGACGCTCACTCATGCCGACACTCCGCTTCCAACCTCGTAGCTGCCCGCCGATCGTACCGGCCGACGTGACGTACCTGACACGCCGCCCGCTTCCCGCACGTCGGGCGTGCCGTCTGCGCAGCTCAGGCCGTTGTGGCTTCGGCCGCGCGGTCGCGCGCCTCCTGGCGGTCCAGCTCGCGGTCGACGCGGCGGGCCTCCCGCTCGGACTGCTTGACCCACTGCACGACCAGCACCGCGAGCATGGTGACGCTGACGAACTCGCCGCCGGCCCAGAGGATGCCGCCGGCGACCACCTGGTCGGCCTTGGGGTCGGACCAGCTCAGGTTGAGCGACGGGTACCAGTCGCCACCGAAGAGCGTGGTGCTCTGCATGATGGTGAGCCCGAGCACGGTGTGGAACGGCACGGAGAGCAGCATCAGCAGCGCCCGCGCCGGATACGGCCAGCGGCCCGGCAGCGGGTCGAGGCCGAGCAGCGGCCAGAAGAACACGCAGCCGGTCATGATGAAGTGCGCGTGCACCAGCTCGTGCGCCCAGGCGTGCTCCAGCGTGAAGCGGTACAGGTCGCTGAAGTACAGCGCGAACGGGTTGACCACGAAGATGGCGAACGCGACCAGCGGGAAGCTGTAGACCCGGGCGATCCGGCTGTGCACGATGGCCAGGAGGCGTTTGCGTGGCCCGACCGGCAGGGTCCGCAGGGCCAGCGTCATCGGCGCGCCCAGCGCCAGGAAGATCGGCGACACCATGGAGAGCACCATGTGCTGGACCATGTGCACCGACAGCAGCGCGGTGTCGTAGGCGTGCAGCCCACTGACCGTGACGAGCGCGATGCCGCCGAGGCCGGGGCCGAGGAAGAAGACGGTACGGGCGACCGGCCAGCGGTCGCCTCGGATGCGCAGCCGGTGCACCCCGTACAGGTAGAGGCCGGCGGCGAGCACCAGGCCGAGGGCCAGCCAGCTGTCCAACCGGGTCTCGGTCAGGACCGCGCCGATGGTGAACGGTGGCGGGGTCGCCTCGGCCCCGGCGGCCAGCGTCGACGGGCCCGCCGAGGTGGCCGCGAGCACATCGGCCGGGACGACCGAGGTGGCGGCGAGGATGGGATCGACGTGCAGCACGCTTTTCAGGCTAGGCCAGGCGAACCGGACCCTGACGCCCGGGCCACGGAAGGCGCAGGTTTGCCACCCCGCTGATCGCCGGCCCCGGTCAGGGGCAATAATGACGGCGTGACTGCGGCCCCAGCCATTGACAAGAGCCGGATCCACTCTCTGACGCGACCCAACATGGTCAGCGTGGGGACGATCGTGTGGCTCTCCAGCGAACTCATGTTCTTCGCGGCGCTCTTCGCGATGTACTTCTCGATCCGCGCGGCTGCGCCGGAGCAGTGGGAGAAGCACACCGAGTCGCTGAACATCCCGTACGCGACCACCTTCACGGTGATCCTGGTGCTGTCCTCGGTGACCTGCCAGCTCGGCGTCTTCGCGGCGGAGAAGGGTGACGTGCACGCGCTGCGCCGCTGGTTCACCGTCACCTTCGTGATGGGCCTGATCTTCGTGCTCGGCCAGGTGAACGAGTACCGCCACCTGGTGGAGGACGGCGTCAGGATCAACGCCGACGGCTACGGCTCGATGTTCTACCTGACGACCGGCTTCCACGGCCTGCACGTGACCGGCGGTCTCATCGCCTTCATCATCTTCATGGTCCGCACGACCATGGGCCGGTTCACCCCGGCGCAGGCGACCTCGGCGATCGTCGTGTCGTACTACTGGCACTTCGTCGACGTCGTGTGGATCGGCCTGTACGCCATGATCTACTGGCTTCAGTGATCTTGGCGCGTCACGAACCGCGCCGCTGCTCCGTCCCCTGAGACAAGGTCCAACCGGTTAAGGACACAGCTCATGACTTCTGACAACGACCGCCGACGCGGCCTGCTCGCGCGGTTGCGCGGGCGGCCCGCCGCGCGCAGCAGGGGCCGCCGCCGGCTGGGCGCCGCGGTCCGGCTGATCGCGGCGCTGATGCTCGCCGGCGGCGCCTACACCGTCTTCGCGCCCGGTGCGCAGGCGCAGGACAATCCGCCGCTCACCGGCGCCGCCGCCGAGGGCAAGGCGCTGTTCGACGTGAGCTGTGTGACCTGCCACGGACGCAACGCCCAGGGCGTCGAGGGCCGCGGGCCGAGCCTGATCGGCGTCGGCGCGGCCTCGGTCGAATTCCAGGTCAGCTCGGGCCGTATGCCGCTGGCCCGCCAGGAGGCCCAGGCGCACCGCAAGCCCCCGGTCTTCACCGACGAGCAGACCCGGCAGCTCGCCCAGTACATCCAGGAACTCGGCGGCGGTCCGGTCGTCCCGGGCACCGAAGAGGACCTGCACGAGAACGGCAACGTCGCGGCCGGCGGCGAGCTGTTCCGGATCAACTGCTCGCAGTGCCACGCCTTCGGCGGTGGCGGCGGTGCGCTCTCCTCGGGCAAGTTCGCCCCGAGCCTGCACCCCGCGACGGACCGGCAGATCTACGCGGCGATGCTGAGCGGCCCGCAGAACATGCCGGTGTTCGGCGACAACCAGATCACTCCGGAGCAGAAGGCCGACATCATCGCCTACATCCAGGAGACGCTGAAGACCGACCAGGACCCGGGCGGGTTCAACCTCGGTCGGTACGGGCCGTCCACCGAGGGCCTGGCGATCTTCCTGGTTGGCATCGTGGCGCTCGTGTTCGCTAGCCTGTGGATTGCGGGTAAGTCGTGACCGAGCGGATCTTCAGTTCCACCGCCGTGGTGCCGCTCGGCGCCACCCGTAGCGAGGTGACGGCATGAGCACGCACACCGAGCACCAGGCCTCGCAGGGCCCGGAGCCGCTCGACGTGAACGACCCCAGGCTGAGCCGGTTCGACATCGTCCGCGAGGGCGCGCGCCGGGACGACATCGAGATCGTCCACTACGAGCCGCAGGTGCTGCCGGGCACCAAGGCGGAGCGTCGGCTGACCCGCGTGGTGGCCGGGTTCTTCCTGATCACCGGTCTGGCGGCGACCGCCTTCCTGGCCATCTACATCTGGTGGCCGTGGCAGTACGAGCCGGGTCGCGGCGGCGACAAGTTCTACACGCCGCTGCTGGGCGCCACCCTCGGCGTGGCCCTGCTCGCCGTCGGCTTCGGCATCCTGACCTGGGGCAAGAAGTTGTTGCCCAAGGAGGTCTCGATCCAGGACCGGCACGAGGGTCAGGTCGACTCCGAGGGTCGCACCATCACCGGCCAGACCATGCTCTACCTGGCCGATGAGATGGGCATCAAGCGTCGTCCGCTGCTCGGCATCTCGCTGCTGGCCGGTCTCGCGCCGGTCGCCGCGGTCGCTGCGGCGCCGCTGGTCGGTGGCCTGATCTCCCAGCCGCACAAGAACAACCAGATGTTCACCACCGGGTTCGCCCCGACGGAGAACGGGCAGAAGATCCGGCTGGTCCGCGAGGACGGCCGCCCGGTCCGCCCGGCGGACATCAGCGCCGGTGGTCAGCTGACCGTCTTCCCCGGCATCGAGCACGGTGTGAGCAACCGGCACGCCGACTCGCCGACGTTGCTGATCCACCTGCGCGACGCGGACGCCCAGAAGTCCCGCGAGGCCAACTCGCGCCCCGGCGTGAAGCACCACAAGGACTACATGTGGGGCAACTACGCGGCGTTCTCCAAGATCTGCACGCACGCCGGCTGCCCCGCCAGCCTCTACGAGCAGCAGACCAACCGGCTGCTCTGCCCGTGCCACCAGTCCCAGTTCCTGATCACCGACAACGCCCGGCCCGTGTTCGGCCCGGCCAGCCGGTCGCTGCCGCAGCTGCCGATCGAGTTGGACTCCGAGGGTTTCTTCGTGGCGAAGTCCGACTACACCGAGACCGTCGGGCCTGACTTCTGGGAGCGGCCATGAAGCGTCGAAAGTTTGACCTGGCGGCCACGCCGGGCAAGGCCGCGGCGGGGGTGGACGACCGCTTCGCGGTGGCCACGCCGCTGCGCAAGCTGCTGAACAAGGTCTTCCCGGACCACTGGTCGTTCCTGCTGGGCGAGATCGCGCTGTTCTCGTTCATCGTGCTGCTGCTCACCGGTGTGTTCCTGACCTTCTTCTACGAGCCGGCGATGACCGAGGTGGTCTACGACGGCAGCTACGCGCCGTTGCAGGGCACCCCGATGTCCGCCGCGTACGCCTCCAGCCTGGACCTGTCGTTCGACGTCCGGGGCGGTCTGGTGATGCGGCAGATGCACCACTGGGCGGCGCTGCTGTTCATGGCCGCGATCGTCGTGCACATGCTGCGGGTGTTCTTCACCGGCGCCTTCCGCAAGCCGCGCGAGACCAACTGGATCATCGGTTCGCTGCTGTTCTGGGTCGGCTTCCTGGCCGGCTTCACCGGCTACTCGCTGCCGGACGACGGCCTGTCCGGCACCGGTCTGCGGATCGCCTCCGCGATCATGCTGTCCATCCCGGTGGTGGGCTCGTGGGTGACGTCGTCGGTCTTCGGTGGCGAGTTCCCCGGCACGATCATCATCAGCCGGTTCTTCATCGCCCACGTCCTGTTGATCCCGGGCCTGCTGCTCGCGCTGATCAGCGCCCACCTGGGTCTGGTCTTCAAGCAGAAGCACACCCAGTGGCCCGGCCCCGGCCGGACCAACAACAACGTGGTCGGCGAGCGGATGTTCCCCCGCTACGCGCTGAAGCAGGGCGGCTTCTTCATGGTCGTCTTCGGCGTCATCGCGCTGCTGGGCGGTCTGTTCCAGATCAACCCGATCTGGCTGTTCGGGCCGTACGAGGCGTGGGTGGTCTCGGCCGCAAGCCAGCCCGACTGGTACGTCATGTTCCTCGACGGCTCGACGCGACTCATGCCGGCGTGGGAGATCAACATCCCGATCGGCGACGGGTACGTCATCCCGCCGCTGTTCTGGCCCACTGTCGTGCTGCCCGGCATCCTGGTCGGCCTGTCGACGATGTACCCGTTCCTGGAGGCCCGGCACCTCAAGGACCGCAAGAGCCACAACCTGCTCCAGCGGCCCCGCGACGTTCCGGCCCGTACGGCCGTGGGCGCCATGGCCGTCGCCTTCTACATCGTGCTGACGCTCTCGGGCGCCAACGACGTGATCGCCGACAAGTTCCAGATCAGCCTGAACGCGATGACGTGGGCGGGCCGGGTCGGTCTGCTCCTGGTTCCGCCGCTGGCGTACTACGTCACCTACCGGCTCTGCCTGGGTCTGCAGCAGCACGACCGGGAGGTGCTCGCGCACGGCGTCGAGACCGGCATCATCCGGCGTCTGCCGGACGGTCGGTTCGTCGAGGTCCACCAGCCGCTCAGCGCGTCGAACGGGCACGCGGACGGCCACGGTGAGCTCGAGTACGTCGGCTGGGTGGTACCGAAGAAGATGAACCGGCTCGGGGCCCTCGGCCCGGCGGTCCGGGGCTTCTTCTACCCGATCGAGAAGCCGGTCGAGGCGCCGGTCTCGCCGGGTCACCCGCCGGTCGAGCCCCGGGGAGATCGTGCGGAGATCGGCAGCGGCGAGAGCCGCCGCTGACCTCCCGACAGCACCGTCACGTGACGCCCGCCGGACTTCCGGCGGGCGTCACGCCGTTTCCGGTGTCCGGTCGCCCAACCGAGGAGGAGTCGGACGGGCACGGCGGGACCGGCCGACCCCGCGCGCCGGGCGATCGCAGGAATAACCCCCGTGAGTCGGGTATCCGTGCGATCCAACGTCTCTAGGGGGGGAAGCATGTTGGGTCTCAAACGCCTCGGCCTGTTGGCCGCGCTGGTGCTGGTGGGTGTCGCGCCGGCAGCAGCCGCCCAGGCAGCGGCACAGCCGTCGACGCAGGACACCCAGTATCTGCAGGCGGTGCACCAGGTCAACCTTTTCGAGATCACCGCCGGTGACCTGGCTCAGCAGAAGGGCCAGAACCAGGGGGTCAAGGACCTGGGCGCGATGTTCAAGACCGACCACACCCAGCTGGACCAGACGGTGCAGCAGACCGCGTCGCAGCTCAACGTCCAGCTGCCGAACGAGCCCACGACCGATCAGCAGGCGGTCATCGACAAGCTGAACAACGTCAGTGGCGCGGAGTTCGACCGGCTCTGGGTGACCAGTGAGCTGGCCGGTCACGTCCAGGCCATCCAGGCCACCCAGACGGAGATCTCGCAGGGCTCCGAGCAGTCGGTGGTCCAGTTGGCCCAGACCGCCCTGCCGACGCTGCAGGCGCACTACGACGAGCTGGTCCAGCTGGCCAACCAGTTGGGCATCCCGGTCCCGCAGACCAGCGCCAGCGGCACGCCCAGCCCGGGCACCTCGTCGCCGGCTCCGGGTGGCGTCACCGAGTCGCCGGCTCCGAGTGGTGGGATCACCGAGTCGCCGGAACCGGGCCTCGGCACCACCGAGCGGCCCGCTCCCAGCGAGAGCTGATCTCGCGGTAGCGCGACGGCCGGTCCACCCGTGCGGGGTGGGCCGGCCGCGGCACGTTCCGCCCTGGCCGCGCACGCGGCCCGCGCGTCAGTCGGCGTCGGCGAGGCCGATCGCGAACGTCTCCTCAAGGTCGAGCTTCGAGTACGCCCGGAACGCGATGTGCGACTCGGTGTTCAGCACGCCCGGCACCTTGGAGATGCTGCCCGCGATGACCTGCGCGATCTGGTCGAACTCGCGGACCCGGACGATGGCGATGAGGTCGACGTGCCCCGCCACCGAGTAGACCTCGCTGACGCCGGGGACGTTGGCCAGGGCATCGGCCACCTCGGGGATCGCGTCGGTGGCGCAGTCGATCAGCACGATCGCGGTGATCACGGGGCATTTCTCCGTTCGTCGGCGTCGTCGCCCATGCTAGACCTGCACCGTCCCGTCGTCGCCGAAGCGGATCACGTTCCGCAGACGCTCGTCCTCTCGTACGGTCGCGCCCGGCCAGATCACGCTGCGCCGGACGTCGCCGTCCACTCGGGCGTGGGCGCCGACCACCGATTCGACGCAGTTCCCGGGCACTGTGGCGGACTCGTCGACGAGCACGCCGCCGGCCGCCGCGTGCAGGTTG
Organism: Micromonospora sp. DT44; assembly: GCF_049841635.1. Taxonomy (NCBI): domain Bacteria; kingdom Bacillati; phylum Actinomycetota; class Actinomycetes; order Micromonosporales; family Micromonosporaceae; genus Micromonospora; species Micromonospora sp. DT44. Next base: position 42,795 of record NZ_JBNCKS010000027.1, read on the forward strand.
GCCGCCAGGTAGTCGGCCGGCGTCCCGGTGTCGTAGAAGGTGCCCGCGTACGGCACCACGTCGAGCGCCCCGGCCGCCTCCGCCGGACGCCACACCGCGCGCACCAGGTCGGACATGACCACCGGCAGGTCGCGGACCAGTCGCCACGGCAGCAGCGAGAAGCCGGTGAAGCAGTGCCCGGCGAAGGTACCCGGCGCGTGCGGGTCGGCGGCGGGCTGCCCGAGCAGGCGTACGGAGTCCCGGTCCCAACCGTCGAGCAGCGCGGCCACGTCGGGGCCCGGCGCGGTGGCCGGATCGGCCAGGTACGCGTCGGCGTTGCCGACCAGGACCGGTCGGCCGTCGATCCAGTCCCGCAGGTTCGCCACCCCGCCCGCCGTGCCGAGCGGGTCGCCGGGCTCCACCGACAGGTGGGCGCGGTCGCCGACGTGCGCGACCACCTGGTCGGCGAGGTAGCAGGCGTTCACCGCGACCCGTGCGGGACTCCTCAGGCCCAGACCGGCCAACCGATCCAGGGCCCGATCCAGGAGCGGCACGTTACCGACCGGGCAGAGCGCCTTGGGCACCCGTTCGGTGAGTGGGCGCAGCCGGGTGCCCTCGCCCGCGGCGAGCACGACCGCGCAGACGTCCACCGGCCAGCTCGCCCTGGTCATGGCGCGGTGTCGGGCACCGGCGGCGGGAACTGCCCGGCCAGCGGCCCGATGTCGTAGTAGGCGAGCAGCCGCGCGGTCGGCCAGGTGAGCTTGGGCAGGTCGTCCAACCGATGCCAGGCGGCCTCGAAGACCTCCCCGCCGTCCACCACCAGTTCGGTGCTGGACGCCGGCACCTCCGCCTCGAAGACCATGTCCACCCAGCCCTTGGCGTGCACGATCGCGTTCGGCACGGCGGGGCGCAGCCGGGACGGCGGCAGCCGTACGCCGGACTCCTCGAACAGTTCGCGGGCCGCGCCCACGACCGGGGGCTCACCCCGGTTCAGCAGGCCGGCGGGGAGCGACCAGCCCTTGCCGGGAGGCTGGCGCAGCATCAGCAACCGACCCGCGCCCGTCGCCTCGGTGTCGCGGACCAACGTGACCGCGCCGACGATGTACTTCGGTACGGCGAGCCGGACCAGACGCCGGCGCACCGGCAGCGGCAGCCGGTAGAAGGCCTGGTAGAAGACGGCCCGACCGGTGGCACGGGAACGGGGGATCATTCCTTGAGGCTAGTGGTCACGAATGTCCCTCGGACGAGCTGGGGCACGCCGGAGTCACTGTCGATGGTCGACCAGTTCGATGAGCTGGCGTACCACGGCGTCCGGTTCGATCACCCGGTCGAAGACCGCGACGAGCAGGGTCTCCAGGTCGGGGTAGCCCAACTCCTCGGAGAGCCGCAGCAGCGGCAGGTCGCTGGCGAGGCCCCGGTTGTGCTGGCGCAGGGCGAGACCGATGGTGGCCCGACCGAGGCGCACCTTGTCGCTGATCGTGATGCCCGGCTCGGTGTGCTCGGCGAACCACCTGTTGATCTGCATCTGCGCGTGCGGCGACTTGACGAAGTCCAGCCACTCCTTGCGCGGGCCGCGCGGGGCGGCGGCCTCGAAGCCGTTGTCGGCGTCGTTCTCGGTGAAGATCTCCACCACGTCGCCCTCGTCCAGTTCCGAGCTCAGCGGCGCGAGCCGGCCGTTGATGCGGGCCGCGAGGCAGTGGTCGCCGCGATGATTGCCCAGCTCGTACGCCAGGTCGACGGGTGTGGCGCCGGCCGGCAGCACCACCTGACGGCTGTCGGCGAAGACCTGGATCTGGCCCTCGGCGAGGTCGCAGCGCAGCGACTCGTAGAACTGCGCCGGGTCGGCGGCCTCCGGCTCCCAGTCGAGCACGCGGCGTAGCCAGTCCAACTGCTCGGCTCGGGCCGCCGCGCTGCGGCTGCCCGAGCGCGGGAAGCGGAAGTCGGCGGCGATGCCGTACTCGGCCGCGCGGTGCATCTCCTGGGTACGGATCAGCACCTCCACCGTACGGTCCTGCGGGCCGCAGACGCTGGTGTGTAGCGAGCGGTAGAGGTTGTTCTTCGGCGAGGCGATGAAGTCCTTGAAACGGCCCGGTACCGGCCGCCACGTGCCGTGGATCGCGCCCAGCGCCGCGTAACAGTCGGTGGCCGGGCCGTCGACCACCACCGAGATGCGGGGCAGGTCGTACGGCGCGGTGTGGCCGCCGGCGACGGTGTCCTTCCAGATGGAGTAGAGATGCCGGGGACGGGGGCTCACCTCGGCGTCGACCCGGCTGCGCTTGAGCGCGGCCCGGGCGCGGTTGACCACGGCGTCGAGGTAGGCCTCCCAGCCGGGCCGGTCGTGCACGTGCCGGGCCAGCCGGGCGTGCTCGTCGGGCTCCAGGTGCAGCAGCACCACGTCGTCCAGCTCACGTTTGAGGGTCTGGATGCCCAACCGGTCGCAGAGCGGGACCAGGACCTCCTGCGTCTTGCGGGCGATCCGCTCCCGGGACGCCGCCGAGCGCACCCCGAGCGTACGCATGTTGTGCAGACGGTCGGCCAGCTTGATGATCAGCACCCGGACGTCCTTGGCCGCCGCGACGATCATCTTGCGGACCGTCTCCGCCTCGGCGGCCTTGCCGTAGAACGCCTTGTCGAACTTGGTCACCCCGTCGACCAGGTGGGCCACCTCGTGGCCGAAGTCCTCCGAGAGCGCCTGGAGGGTGTAGCGGGTGTCCTCGACCGTGTCGTGCAGCAGCGCCGCGACCAGGGTGGTGGTGTCCATGCCCAGCTCGGCGCAGATCTGCGCCACCGCGAGGGGATGGGTGATGTACGGCTCGCCGCTCTTGCGGAACTGCCCGCGGTGCATGTTCTCCGCGATCGTGTACGCCCGGCGCAGCACCGCCGGATCGGTGCCGGCGTGGATGCCCCGATGGGTGCGGACCAGGTGGGTGACCGGGTCGGAGTCGGTGGTCGGCCAGGTGAGCAACGACCGCAGTCGGCGGGTCAGGGGCAGCTCGCCCGACTGGGTCGGCAGGGCGCCCCCCAGGGCGGCGCCGTGTCCGGCGTCGACGTCCACGAGGGACACCTCCTCACCCCGGCTCCGCGATCACCGGACCCGGTGAACGGAGCAGGCCCACGAAACGGGCAGGACTGCACTTCCTTAACAGCCTAAGCGAGTCGACGTAGTCCGATCGGTCAGTTGGTCATGAGCGTTCGGTCGAGAGTTGGTGCGACGCCCCGCTCTCGGCCTTCGCCAGCAGGTCACGGAAGCGGCCCGCGCCGCCCGCCGGTGAGGACCAACCGGACGACATCTCGACCAACCGGGTCTCCGGCCGCTCCAACCAGGACAGGATGCGCTCGGACTCCTCGGCGGTGGCCGACGGCACCGGCCCGTGCCCACCCGACACCGTCTCGGCGGTGGCCCGGATGGCGTTCAGCGTGGGTCTCGGGTGGACGCCCGGCGGGGACACCCCGGCGCCGGCCAGCCGACCGTGGCGTACCAGGGCCAGCTCCCAGCCGCCCTGGGCGGTCGGTCGGGCCGCCGCCAGCTCGGCGATCCCGGTCAGCGCCGCCAACCGCTGCATCCGCACCGTGGCGCGCAGCACTGCGGCCAGCCGGTACCGCACCACGGCGGCCTCCTCGTAGCGCTGGTCGGCCGCGAGCACGTCGATCCAAGCGAGCAGCGCGTCCACCACCGGCTGCGGGTCGCTCGTGGTGGCCGTCCGGAATGGCTCGACGGCTCTGTCGTCGTACTCCTCGGGGGTGATCCGGTGCTCGCAGGGCGCCGGGCAGCGACCCAGCTCGGCCAGCGCGCAGGCCGGCGTGACGGTGCGCAGCGAGAGCCGGTGCGTGCACTGGCGCAGCGGGACCGCGTCGTGGAAGCCGGCGGCGGCCAGCTCGGCGGCCCGCCGGGAGGTGAACGGCCCGAGGTAGGCGGTGTCGGTGGGGGAGATGTCGCGCACGATCGACAACCGGGGGTACGGCCCGTCGGTCAGCTTGAGCCAGACCATCCGCTCCGGGTACTTCGACCGCCTGTTGTACGGAGGGGCGTGCGCGGCGATCAGCCGCAGCTCGCGGACCTCCGCCTCCAACGAGTGCGCGCACTCCACCGCCTCGACCCGCTCGGCCGCGGCCAGCATCTCGGAGATCCGGGCGCGCTTCTCGCCGGCGGTGAAGTAGCTGCGCACCCGGGTGGCGATGTCGCCCGAGGTGCCGACGTAGAGCGGCCGGTCGTCGGCGGCCCGGAAGATGTAGACCCCTGGGACCCTGGGCAGCCCTTCGGCCAGGTGACGCTTGCGGCGCTGCGTCGGGGTGACCGCGCGGGCGAACTCGATGGCGTCGCCGACGGTGTCGACGCGGTGCCCGCCGAGGCGGCCGATCAGACCGTGCAGCACGTCGACGGTGGCCTTGGCGTCGTCCAACGCCCGGTGGGTGGGTTGGGTGGCGGTGCGGAAGTACGCCGCGAGGGTGCCGAGCTTGCGGTTGGGCACCTCGTCGCGGGTCAGCACCCGCCGGGCCAGCGCCGCCGTGTCCAGCACGCGGGGGTTGGGCCAGCGGTAGCCGTGCCGGGCGCAGGCGGCCTTGAGGAAACCCACGTCGTACGGAGCGTTGTGGGCCACCAGCACGGCGTCGGCGATGAACTCCAGAAAGCTGGGCAGCACCTCCTCGATCGGCGGGGCCGGCAGCAGCATGGCCTGGGTGATCCCGGTCAGCACGGTGATGAACGGCGGGATCGGCTGCCCCGGGTTGACCAGGGTGGCCAGCACCCCCAGCTCCTCGCCGCCGCGCACCTTGACCGCGCCGATCTCGGTGATCCCGCCGCCGTCCGGCGCGCCGCCGGTGGTCTCCAGGTCGACGACCACGAAGGTGGTCGCGTACAGCGGCAGGGCCGGGTCCACCCCGCCCACCGCCGGGTCGAGACCGGCCAGTGACTCCTGGACGTACTCTGCCTGTGCCATCGGCGGCACGCTAGCGCCCCGGTCCGACACTCCCGTCGCAGAGGTCCCAGCAGTCACGATGGGGCTAGGATGAGAGATCGGCTCACTCACCAGGCGGTGGGCCCGCCAGCGGTGGGAGACTTGCCACATGCCCCTCGCCGAGCCGCACGACGACCACCTCCCGCAGGAGGATCCGGTCGCCCGCGACGGCGCGGTGAGCGATCCGGACGCCGGTGACAATCGCGCCGATTCGAGCGGTGATCCGACGATCGAGCCGGAGCCGACGCTGCCCGAGCCGGTCCGGCAACGGATCGTGGCGCTGACCGCCGCCGTGCTGCCCAGCCTCCCCGGCGACGAGGTGCCGGTGCCGTTGCGGCGGGTGGCCAAGTTCGCTCCCAACCGGCGGGCCCGTCTCGGCGCTCCGGCCATCGCCGCCCAGCTCGCCGCCGACCCGCTGTTCCGGCAGCGGGTCACCGCCCGGGTGCTGGCCGACGCCGGTGACCTCGGGGCGGCCGTGGTCGAGGGCACCGCGCCGGCCGCCGCCGACCCGGTCGAGGTGGCCGCACTGGCGTATCTGGTCCGGCCGCGCGGCTGGCGGGAGCTGATCGACGCCAGCGGCGCCGCGGTCCGCGCCGAGGCGGACAGCGCCGTCGTCGCCGAACTGGTCCGCGAGGCCGAGCAGCGGGCCACCCGTGCCGAACACGACCGTGCGGTGGCCCGGGTCGAGGCCGACAAGCTCCGCGACGAGCTGGCCCGCGTCCGCGAGGAGCTCGGCCAGCTCCGTGAGGAGTCCCGTCAGCTGGCCCGTACCCTTCGCGAGACGCAGGCCCGCGAGCGCAAGGCCAGCGAACTTCTCGCCACCGAACGCGGCCGGGCCGCGCGCGCCAGCGCAGACGTTGACGCCGAGCTGCGCCGCGCCCGCGCCCGGCTCGCCGAGGCGGAGGCCGCCGCCGGTGTGGCCCGGGCCAGCGCCAAGGAGGCCCGCTCGGTCGACGACGCCCGCCTCTGGCTGCTGCTGGAGACCATCGGTCAGGCCGCCGTCGGGCTGCGCCGGGAGCTGGCGCTCGACCCGGTCGACAAGCTCCCCGCCGACTTCGTCGCCGACGCGTTCGCCGAGCAGCCCGGTACCGCCCCGGCGGGCCCGGCCGCGCGCGCCCGCGACACCGACGACCCGGCCCGGCTCGACCAGCTGCTCGCCCTGCCCCGGGCGCACCTCGTGGTGGACGGCTACAACGTCACCAAGCGCGGCTTCGGCGAGATGTCGCTGGAGCAGCAGCGCAAGCGCCTCATCACCGGGCTGGGCGGTATCGCCGCGCAGACCGGCGACGAGGTCACCGTCGTGTTCGACGGCGCTGAGCGGATGCACGGGCTGCCGCCCGCCCCACGCGGCGTACGGGTGCTCTTCTCCCGCAAGGGCGAGACCGCCGACGAGCTGATCCGACGCCTGGTCCGCGCCGAGCCGTCGGGCCGTCCGGTCGTCGTGGTCTCGTCCGACCGCGAGGTCGCCGACGGCGTACGCCGGCACGGCGCGTACCCCCTGGGGGCCGACTCGCTGCTGCGCCGCCTCGCCCGCTCCTGACCGCACGTCCGGGCCGAGCTGTCGGGGCGGGCTGTCGGGGCGGGCTGTCGAGGCGAGCAAGAATCCGGCGAGGTTTTGGCAGGTCCTGTCGGCGACGGTGTCCGCATCCGCCCGGCACCGCCGGGCACCGGACGAAGGCAGGCGAACGACATGGGAAAGAGACTGCTGGGCACCATCCTCGGCACGGTGGTCACACTGGCGGCGCTCCTGGTCGCCCCGACAGCGGCCCAGGCGGCCTCGGGTGGCGGCTGCACCGGGGCCTACCCGATCAGCTCGTGCATCTCGTACCAGGGCTCGAACCAGACGGTGGTGGGTGACTTCTACATGAACGCCACCCCGGACGGGTCCCGGTGCACGGCGTATCTCCAGCTGCGGACCAGCAACAACGGCAACAGCTCCTGGATCTACTACGACCTCAACCGGACCGGCCGGTTCGGGCCGATCAGCCGCAACGTCAACGTGATGAACAACTTCAAGGGCTCCGCCGTGGCGGTGGTCGAGGTCTACACGTGCAGCGGAGCGTTTCACGGCACCTACACCAGCCCTCGGGTCTACTACCCGTGACGTACGGATCCGGCCGTTGGCGCGTCAGCGCCAGCGGCCGGATCGGCGTGTCAGACGCAGCGGGAGACGGCGGGGTTCGGGTCGTGGCCGGTGTACATGTAGTCACCGGCGAGCATGCCGCTCGCGTTGCCGTAGAAGGCGTTGTACCAGACGGTGTCGCCGTTGACCGACGATCCGGTCGCCCAGCAGTTCAGGTAGACCGACTGGCCCTTCGGGATCGTGAGGATGACCGAGCACTGCGAGTTGTTCAGCCACTGGCAGTAGCGCAGATTCAGGTCCGTCTTCGTCGTGAAGTACCCACCGGCGAACGCCGGGGTGGCGACCAGGCCGACCGCTGCGGTCACCGCGACGGCGCAGGCGGCCAGGAGACGTCGTGGATTCATGTCGTCAACCTCCAGCGCGGAGTCAGTAGGAGCAGTACGGGGAGTCCATGATGTCGATGGCGACCGCGTAGCCGTACGGCTCGAGGTAGGCCAGCTCGTCCGGCGCGATGCAGACCCAGTCGCCGTTGGAGTAGATGATCTTCGCGCCGTCGTCGTTGCGGCTGTTGTAGACCCAGTCCGCGCCCCTGCTGCGGGACCCGAGGGTCTGGTAGTAGGTGTCCTGGAACGACGCGGTCGGCGGATTGCCGTTGTACGGGTTCCCGGTCACCCAGAAGCAGACGCGGGGGTAGTTGCAGCCGAGATCCGAGGTGGCCTGCGCCGGTGTGGCGACGAGCCCGCCCGCGGCCGTCGTGACGCCCGCGAGGAGCGCGACGGCGGTGAGCCGGGAGCGTGTGGTCGCAGATGGTCCGCGCATGTCGAAGCCTTTCGTTGCGTCAGGGTGGTGCGACCCGTTCCGTTCGGCCCGGACCGATGGCCAGGGCTGGGGCCTCGCCCGGCGTGGCCCGGACGTAGAACCACGATCGCAGTGACCTGGATCGACGAAACAGGCGCTTGGCCGGCAGTTGACCGGCGATTCGCGTGGTGCGCCCCCGCAAGGTCGGCGATGTCGGGCTGTCCGACCGTTCGGGATACCCCGATTTCGCTGATCTGGAGTCGATCTAGCCCTCAACGGGCGGTTCTGTCGTACCCGGTGGATAGCGTCGATGTGACCGACGGTGCTCGGGTGGCGACGACAGGGTGTCGGCCGCGCATCGCGAGCGATCAGGAGGCGTGATGCTCATCGACTGCGACGGGTGCGCGAAGCGGGCCGATGGCTGCCCCGGCTGCCCGCTGACCGCCCTGTTCGACGACACGTCCCCGGCGGCCGGGCTGGTCGCCGCCGAGGTCGAGGCGATCGAGGTGTTCGCCCGGGCCGGCTTCGACATCGAGGTGCTGACCGCGCCCGCCCGGCCCGACGCCCCCGCCCGGCCCGACGCCCCCGCCCGACCCGACGCGCCCGCCCGGCCCGGTGCGCCCGCCCGACCCGGTGCGCCCGCGCGCCGGGTCCGCCGGGTGGCCTGAGGCGCCTGTAGCGGGCCGTCCGCGCCGGGGTGGCACGGGGCCCGCCGCCCGGCCATTCGCCGGCCGAGGGCAGCGGAGCAAATGGCATGGGCCCTGGCCCGGTCGTTCGCCGGCCGGGTCAGCGGAGCGGGTGGCAGGGGCCCTCGCCCGGCCGTTCGTCGGCCGGGGTGGCGGAGCGCGACACCGCGCCCGAAGCGGACTTTTCGCGGGCCATAGGATGGGCGGTCACGGCGGGAGGAGCGGCGGGATGAGCGGGGTACGACGCGAGCATGACGGGCCCGTCGGCGCCCCGCGGCAGGCGGTGCCCCGGTGAGCCCGCGCGGCTGGGCGTTGTTGACGTTGGCCGGGTTGACGGTGGCCCTGCTGGTGACCGTCGCCGTATTCGTCCCCTGGCACCGGCCCCCGGCCCCCCGTGCCGACCAGCTCGCCGCTCTGCGGGATCTCCCGGCCGACCAGGTGGCCAGGGGGCGTGAGTTCCGCGCCGCGCTGCGCCCCGGCGGGTACGCCGCGCTCGCCGTGGGGCTGCTGATCGCCGTCGCGCTGGGGCTCACCCCGCTGGGCAGTCGCCTGGTCGAGCTGGTGGGCCGGCCCTTCGGTGGGCACTGGATCGCCCAGGCGGTGCTCGGCGGCCTCGCCGTGGTGCTCGTCGCCGACCTGCTCACCCTCCCGTTCTCCGCCTGGCGGCAGACCGTCCTGACCCGCTACGGGCTCAGCACCAACTCCTGGAGCGGCTGGGCCGTCGACCTGCTCAAGTCGTACGCGGTGAGCGCCGTGATCGGTGCGGTGGCGCTCTTCGGCTTCTACCTGGTCATCCGGCTCGCGCCGCGCTGGTGGTGGGCGTTCGGCGCGGCGGGCGCGGCCCTGCTGGTGGTGCTGCTGTCGTTCGTGCTGCCGGTGCTCGTGGAGCCGGTGTTCAACAAGTTCACCCCGATGGAGCAGGGGCCGCTGCGCACCGAGCTGATGAGCATGGCCGCCCGTGACGGGGTGCCGGTGCGCGACGTGCTCGTCGCCGACGCCTCCCGGCGGACCACGGCGGTCAACGCGTACGTCTCCGGCCTCGGCCCGACCCGCCGGGTGGTCGTCTACGACACGCTGCTGCGCGAGGCCGAGCCCGCCGAGGTGACGGCCGTGGTGGCGCACGAGCTGGGCCATGCGAAGGACTCCGACGTGGCGGTCGGCACGCTGACCGGGGCGCTGGGCGTCGCCGCCACGGTGGTGGCCCTCTACCTGCTCGGCTCGTGGGGGCTGCTCCTGCGGTTGGCCGGCGTCGACTCGATCGCCCATCCACGCGCGTTTCCACTGGTAATTGCCCTGGTCACGGTGGCCGGTCTGGTCGCCACCCCGGTGCAGGCGCTGGTGTCGCGGCGGGTGGAGGCGCGGGCCGACGCGCACGCGCTCGCGCTCACCGGCGACCCGGCGGCCTTCGAGTCGATGCAGCGCCGTCTCGGCACGGTGAACCTGGGCGACCCCGACCCGCCGCGGTGGGAATACCTCTACTCGGCCTCGCATCCGTCCACCGTGGAGCGGATGGCCGCCGCCCGCGCGTACGCCCGGGAGGCACGCCGATGAGCCGCACGTTGCTGATCACGAACGACTTTCCGCCCCGCCCGGGCGGCATCCAGTCCTTCGTGCACAACCTCGCCGTGCGTCAGCCGGCGGGGTCGGTGGTCGTCTACGCGTCGAGCTGGCGTGGTGCGGAGAAGTTCGACGCCGACCAGCCGTTCGAGGTGATCCGGGAACGCACCCGGGTGCTCCTTCCCACCCCGCTGATCGCCCGGCGCGCGGCCCGGCTCGCCCGCACGTACGACTGCGACACGGTGTGGTTCGGCGCGGCGGCCCCGCTGGGGTTGCTCGCCGCCGGTCTGCGCAAGCGGGCGGGCGTACGCCGGGTGGTGGCGCAGACCCACGGCCACGAGGTCGGCTGGGCGGCGTTGCCGGCCGCGCGACCGGCGCTGCGGCGCATCGGGCGTGGCGTCGACGTGACCACCTACCTCGGCGAGTACACGCGCGTCCGGCTCGCCCGGGTGCTGGCCGGGGTGACCGACCTGCGGCGGCTCGCGCCGGGCGTGGACGTGGACGCCTACCACCCGTCGGTGGACGGCGAGTCGGTCCGGGCCCGCTTGGGGCTGACCGACCGGCCGGTGGTGGTCTGCGTGTCGCGCCTCGTGCCGCGCAAGGGCCAGGACATGCTGATCCGGGCACTGCCGGAGATCCGCCGCCGGGTGCCCGACGCGGCGCTGCTGATCGTCGGCGGCGGGCCGTACCGGGCCACCCTGGAGAAGCTGGCCCGCCAGACCGGCGTCGAGCGGGATGTCGTCTTCACCGGCTCGGTGCCGGCGGCCGACCTGCCCGCGCACTACGCGGCCGGCGACGTCTACGCCATGCCCTGCCGTACCCGCAACCGCGGCCTGGACGTGGAGGGGCTGGGCATCGTCTACCTGGAGGCGTCCGCGACCGGCCTGCCGGTGGTGGCCGGCGACTCCGGCGGCGCGCCCGACGCGGTCCGGGAGGGCGAGACCGGGTACGTGGTCCGTGGCCGGGACGTCGCGCAGCTCGCCGACCGGGTCGCCCGGCTGCTCGGCGACCGCGACCTGGCCCGCCAACTCGGGGCGGCCGGCCGGGCGTGGGTGGAGCGGGAGTGGCGCTGGGAGGCACAGGCGCAGCGGATGGCGGCTCTGCTGGCCGGCTGACCGTCGCCGCCGCTCAGGCGCGGGGTTGCCGGGGCGGGGCGTAGCTGGGGACGTACTCCTGGTCGGTGAGCCCTTGGATCGCGGCCATCACCTCGTCGGTGATGGCCCGGATGTCGCGCGGCCCGGTGATGCGGTCGGCGACCGGGATCGCCGGGCCGAAGCGCAGGGCGACCGGGTGTCGGCGGGGGATCCGCGCGTCGACCGGCAACACCTCGGCGGTGCCGAGTACGCCGACCGGGATGATCGGCACCTCGGCGTCGCGGGCCAACCGGGTCATTCCGGTGCGACCGCGGTAGAGCCGGCCGTCGGGGGACCGGGTGCCCTCCGGGAAGATGGCGACGAGACCGCCGGCGCGCAACACCGGCACGGCCGCGTCGAAGGCCGTGAGAGCGGCCCGGCCGCCGGCGCGCTCGACGCGGATGGCGCCCATGCCGGCCACGACGTTCCGGCTGAGCCAGCTGCCGGTGAAGTACTCGGCCTTGGCCCAGAACGTCACGTGTCGGGGTGTCAGGCAGGCGAGGACCACCTGGTCGGCGACGGACAGGTGGTTGCTGGCGAGGATCGCCCCGCCTCGGCGGGGCAGGTGCTCCAGCCCTTGGACGCGGGGTCGCCAGCCCAGTCGCAGGGCTGCGCCGACGGTCAGTTTGCTGAGGTCGTACAGCAGGGGCACGTCTTCTCCCGTTCAGTTCCGCGTGGGGCCGAGGTGCGCGTCGAGCGCGGCCCGCAGCACGGTGTCGTCGTCGCGGTCGCCGGTGGCCAGCGGCAGGCTGCCCCAGGCCCAGAGCTGGGCGATGCCGTGCAGGTTGGCCCAGAGCGCACCGGCCACCACCGGCGCGGGCGGGGCGGTCGGTCGGCGTGTCTGGGCAACCAGGTCGGTCAGGAGGGTGAACAGCGGCAGGCTCGTCTCGCGCAGCCGCAGACGACTGCTGGCCAGCAGGTCGTGGCGGAACATCAGCTCGAACATGCCGCGGTGCCCGGCGGCGAAGTCCAGGTACGTCCGGGCCAGCGCGACCAGTCGGGTACGCGGCTCCGCGCCGGCCGCGTGGATGGTCCGCTCCACCCGGGCGGTGAGGTCGGCGAAGCCCTCCCGGGCGATCGCCGAGAGCAGGTCGACGTGGGTGGGGAAGTAGCGGCGCGGGGCGCCGTGCGACACGCCGGCCCGACGGGCGATCTCCCGCAGGGACACCGCGGACTGGCCCTCACGCAACACGAGGTCGACTCCGGCCGCCACCAGCCGGGCCCGCACCCCGACCTCCTCCATGGTCATAGACACTGTCTACCAGTTCGCCGTAGACATTGTCTACGCCCGTGGGCGACGGTGCGGGTGCCCGTGGAGGCTCAGCGGATGCGGGCCAGGATGCGGTCGGCAGGGGCCGGTCGGCCGAAGTGCCAGCCCTGGGCGGCGTCGCAGCCGATCGCCCGCAGCCGCTCGGCCTGCCCGGCGGTCTCCACCCCCTCGGCGGTCACCGTGAGGTCGAGCGCGTGCGCCAGCGACACCAGCGAGGCGAGGATCCGCTCGTCGGTACGCCCCACCGTCGGCGACCGCAGGCCAGCCACGAACTCGCCGGCCACCTTCAGCTCGGTGACGGGCAGATCCCGCAGGTACGCCAGGTTGCTGTAGCCGGTGCCGAAGTCGTCGATGGCGATGCGGACGCCCAGGTCGGCCAGCAGCCGTAGCGCCCGGACGGGCTCCTTGGCGCTGCTCATCATCGTGCTCTCGGTGATCTCCAACTGGAGTCGTTCGGGCGGCAGGCCGGTCTGGCGCAGCAGCGTACGGACCTCCCGTACCAGGCCGGGCCGGTGCACCTGCCGGACGGCCAGGTTGACGCTCACGAACGGCGCCGGCGCTCCGTCCTTCGACCACGCCTCCGCCTCCCGGCACGCCTCGGCGAGCACCCACCCGCCCAGTTGCACGATCGAACCGGTCTCCTCGGCCAGCGCGATGAAGCTGTCCGGCCGCAGGACGCCCAGCTCCGGGTGGCGCCAGCGGACCAGCGCCTCCACGCCGAGCAGTCGGCCGTCGCGTAGCGAGGTCAGAGGCTGGTAGTCGAGATAGAACTCGCCCCGCTCCAGCGCGGCCGGGATGGCCGCCGACAAGGCGTACCGGGCCAGTTCGCGGCGGTTGCGCTCGGCGTCGTAGAGCGCCCAGCGTGCCCCTCCGGCCGACTTCGCCCAGTGCAGGGTGCTGTCGGCGGCCCGCATCAGGTCACTCGGGTTGGAGCCGGCCACCTGCCGCTCGACGATGCCGATGCTCGCCGTGACCTGGAGTTCGTGCCCGTCGACCACCGCGGGTGTCCGGACCGCGGCCAGAGCGCTCTCGGCGACCTCCACGACCGCGTCGGTGCCGCCCGCGCCCTCGATCAGGATGACGAACTCGTCCCCACCGAGTCGGGCCACCAGATGCTCACCGAGGGACTGGCGCAGCCGGTCGGCCACCGTGGTCAGCAACCGGTCGCCGACCTGGTGTCCCAGCGTGTCGTTGATCACCTTGAAGCGGTCCAGGTCGAGGAAGCACACCCCGACGCGCTGGGCGCCCCGGCCCGGCTCGTTGAGCGCGGCGGTGAGCCGCTCGGTGAACAGCGTCCGGTTGGGCAGACCGGTGAGCGGGTCGTGGGTGGCCTGGTGGCGGAACCGCGCCTCGCTGGCCCGCAGCGCTCGTTCGGCCTGCGTGCGCGCCATCATGGCGGCCCGGCGGATGGACTCCTGCTCGTCGAGCGTGCGGTCCCGCAGCGCGCGGGCGTAACCGGTCGCCACGGCGGCCAGGAGTCGGGCCATCCGGTCCTCGACGTCCTCGGCCACCAGTCCCAGGTCCCGCACGAGCCGAAGCTGGATCACCTCGACGGTACGGCCCAGTCCCTCGGCGGAGGCGATGTGCGCGGCGACCAACTCCGCACCGACCCGGTGCCCGGCCCGCAGGTCGAACGGCTCGGCGAGCAGCGCCTGGGCCAACTGACCGGCGAGCCTCTGCAACAGGGCCTCGAGCTGGGCCTGTGTCATCGGTAGGTAGCTCGTGCCGGAGACCGCCTTGGCCCAGGCGCGGGCGAAGGTGCCGGGGCGGGTGACCGCCGAGGGCGGCTCAGTCACCGAGTTGCCCGACGCCGCCCATGAAGACCGCCCGCTCGGCGTCCTCCGCGCTCTCGGGGGTGTCCGGTCGCCACTGGGGCACCCAGACGACGCCCGGATCGACCAGCTCGAACCCGTCGAAGAGGGCGGTCAACTCGGCCCGGTTGCGAATGGTGAGCGGGCTGTCGGTACGCCGGTAGACGCGCTCGGCCTCGGCGCGCTCCTCCCCGGCGCGGCCGTCGTCGCTGGCCTGCGACAGCACCAGGTAGCTGCCGGGCGCCAACGCGTCCCGAAGTGTCGCCAGCAACTCGGCCGGCCGGTCGTCGTCGGGGACGAAGTGCAGGACGGCCACGATCATCACCGCCACCGGCTGGCTGAGGTCGAGCAGCCTGCGCGTGTCGGGGTGCGCCAGGATCTCCTCCGGGTGCCGCAGGTCCTCCTGGACGATCGTCGCCCGGTCGTTGCCGGCCAGGATCTCCCGGCTGTGCGCCACCGCGACCGGGTCGACGTCCACGTAGACCACGCGCGACGCCGGGTCGATCCGCTGGGCGATCTCGTGCACGTTGCCGACCGTGGGGATGCCCGAACCGATGTCCAGGAACTGGCGGACGCCGGCCTCGGCGAGGTGGTGGACCGCCCGGCGCAGGAACGCCCGGTTGGCCTGCGCGGCCAGCGGCGCCTCCGGTACGGCCGCCACCATCGCCTGCGCGGCGGCCCGGTCGGCGGCGAAGTTGTGCGATCCGCCGAGGTAGTAGTCGTACATCCGGGCGACGCTCGGGCGCTCGATGTCGATGGTGTCGGGCGCCCAGTCCGGCCGCTGCATGCGCTCACCCCTTGAGTCCACGACGCGGACGTGATCGCCCGCGCGGGTATTCTGCCCCCGCGGTACCCGCCAGACCATAGCGTGCCCGTCCACCCGTCGCGGACGTCGGTCGATACGCGAAGGTCCGCGCCGGCGGCGAGCCGGCGCGGACCTTCGGTTACGGAATTCCGCTCGACGAACGCGCGCGGGTCAGAACTTCGGCGCGTCCGGTGCTTCGAGCAGGCCGAGTCGCAGCGCGGTCATCAGGGCCTGTGCCCGGTTGGCGGCGCCGAGCTTCTCGTAGAGCTTGGAGATGTGCGTCTTCGCCGTGGACTCGCTGACGAACAGCTGCTTGGCGATGCCCGCCACGCTCATGCCGTCGGCGAGCAGCCGCAGCACCTGACCCTCGCGGGGGGAGAGCTGCGGGCCGGAGGGGGCGAGCCGACGCTTCATCGCCTCGGCCAGGTCGGCGGCGGTGAACGCGCTCGGCGACGAGGCGGCGTGCCGCGCGGCGGCCACGACCTCGTCGGCCGGGGCGGTCTTGGGCACGAAGGCGCTCGCCCCGGCCTCCAGGGCACCGAAGAGCTGGTCGTCGCCGGCGTACATGGTCAGCACCACGATGCCCATCGACGCGCTGGACTTGCGCAGCGCGCGGGTGGCCTCCAGGCCGCTGCCGTCGGGCAGCCGCAGATCCATGATCACCACGTCCGGCTGAAGGGCGCCGGCCTGGCGTACCCCCTCTGCTGCGGTCGCGGCCTCGCCGACGACCTCGAACTGGCGGTCGCGCTCGAAGGCGTGCCGCAGGCCCTTACGAATCAGGTCATGATCGTCAACAAGGAGGACCTTGGTGCGGGTGGCCGGTGTCGGACTTGTGGTCATCCTCGGGTTACTCCCCTTCTGGTGCTGCGCTGTCACGCACGTTATCGCGCCGGGCCGAGGTGCCGAGAACCACCGCCACGGTCGTGCCGCTGGGTTGCCGCGGCCTGATCTCCAACCGGCCCCGGATACGTTCCGCCCTCTCGGCCATGATCGCAAGACCGTACCGCCCGTCGGGGCGCTGGTCAGCCATCCCCTGACCGTCATCCGACACTTCTATTTGCGCGTACGGGGGGTCGACCTCACACGTGACCCACAAATTGGACGCTCCGGCATGCTTGCGGGCGTTGGTCACGGCCTCCTGCGCGATGCGCAGCAACTCAGCCTCGGTGGCGGCCGGCAGGCGGGCCGTGGACTCGTCCAGCGACAGGTGCACCCGCAACCCGCCCGACGCGCCCACGGTGCGGGCGTACTCGGCGATCGCCGCGGCCAGGCCGCCCTGCCGGTCCACCTCGCTGCGCAGCTCGAAGAGGCTCAGCCGCAGCTCCTGGATCACCCGGGTCACCTCGGCGCGCAGCGTCCGCAGGGCCTCGGCCGTCTCGTCCGCGTCGTCGAAGACGGTGGCCAGGGCGTTGTCGATGCCGTAGCCGACCATCACCAGTTCCTGCGCCACCCCGTCGTGGATCTCCCGGGCCAGCCGCTGACGCTCCTCGTTGGTGGCCAGCGACCGGACCTCGTCGAACAGTAGCGCCGCCTCCAGCCGCAGCGCGGCGGGCCGGGTCAACTCGGTCACCCGGGACACCACCGGCGGCGGGTACGCCTGCGCGACATCGGCCTCCAGCACCACCAGCCCCACCGTGCGTACCCCCGCGACCAGCGGGACGATCAGCGCGGACACGTCCGGACCCCGGTGCGAGCGGGACTGCGAGCGGGCGGCGGTGGTGGCCTGCTGACTGGCCCAGGCGTCGGCGATGGCCGAGTCCGCGTCCAGCGTCGTCTCCCAGTCCACGCGGTCCGCCCCGGCCTGGGCGAGGACCACGAGCCGGCCGCCGCCGCTGGCGGACAGCACCGCACCCCGGTCCGCCCGGGCCACCGTGCGCAGCTCGTCGATCAGGTGCTCGGAGATGCCCCCCGGGTCCAGGGTCGCCCCGGGCAGTTGGCGGGCCACCGTCCGCAGTTGGGTCAACAGCCGGGTGGCCTCGGCGTACGGCTGGGGCTTGCTGTCGGCGCGTACGGCCATCACCCGGTGCAGGGTGCCGGCGGCGTAGAGCCCGAGCGCGGCCAGGATCAACCACTGCGCGCAGACCGCGAGGTAGCCCACCTGGCCGAGTTGACGTTCCCCGTCGACCTCGGTCAGCGCGCCGCTGACCAGCAGCGTGCCGGCGGTCACCGCGAGCAGCGCCGCGCCCTCGCGGAAGCGGCGGCGCAGCGCGGTGACGGTCACCGGCACCGCCAGGTAGGGCAGCACGGCGGAGGCGCCGAGCCCGTCGACCGTCCCGCCGATCGACGCGACCGCGGCGACCTGGCTCGCGGCGAGCCCCAGCACCACCACCTCGGCGACCCGGCTCAGCGGCCCGACCAGCCGGTGCTGCGGAGCGAGCAGGGAGGGCAGCCCGGCGACCGCCAGCAGCGCGATCCACCACAGCTGGGTGACGTCGCGGGTGGCGAACAGGGTCAGGATCGCGACCAGCGCCAGCATCACCAGGCGGGCGGCCGCGGCGAGAGGATGCGGGTGTGGTGCGGCGGTTGTGGATGCGGGCACGTGACGGATCGTAGTCAGCCGCGGTAGATGTCGGCGATCTCCGCCGCGTACGTCTTGTGGACGACCTGGCGTTTCACCTTGAGCGACGGGGTCAGCTCGCCGGTGACCTCGGCGAAGTCGCGGGGCAGGATCCGGAAGACCTTGATCGCCTCGGCCTTCGACACGGTCTGGTTCGCGGCGTCGACGGCGGACTGCACCTCGGCGCGCAGGCCCTCGTGCTCGCGCAGCGTCTCGACCGAGGTCTCCGGGGGGAGTCCGGCGTTCGCCAGGAAGGTCGGCAGCGCCTCCTCGTCGATGGTGACCAGCGCCGCGATGAACGGCTTCGCGTCTCCGACGACGACGCACTGACTGATCAACGGGTGCGCCCGGACCTGGTCCTCCAGCACCGCCGGGGCGACGTTCTTGCCGCCGGCGGTCACGATCAGCTCCTTCTTGCGGCCGGTGATGCTCAGGTAGCCGTCGGCGTCGAGCTGGCCCAGGTCACCGGTGCGGAACCAGCCGTCGGGGCTGAGCGCCTCCGCGGTCGCCGCCTCGTTGTGCCAGTAACCCTGGAAGATCAGCTCGCCGGAGATCAGGATCTCGCCGTCGTCCTCGATCCGAACGGTCACGCCGGGCAGCGGCCGGCCGACGGTTCCGATCCGGGTGCCGGTGGGCAGGTTCGCGGCGGCGGCGGGGGACGTCTCGGTCAACCCGTACCCCTCCAGGACCGTCACGCCGACGCCGCGGAAGAAGTGGCCGAGCCGCGCGCCCAGGGGCGCGCCACCGGAGATGGCGTCGCGGCACCGCCCGCCGAGCGCGGCGCGCAGCTTGCGGTAGACGAGCCGGTCGAAGACCGCGTGCTGCGCGCGCAGCGCCAGGCCCGGCCCGCGCGAGGTCTCCAGCGCCTCGCTGTACGAGATGGCGACCTGCTCGGCGCGGGCGAAGACGCCGCCCTTGCCGTCGGCCTCGGCCTTCTGCTTGGCCGCGTTGTAGACCTTCTCGAACACCCGGGGTACGGACAGCACGAAGGTCGGGCGGAACTCCTGCAACTCGCCGACCAGGTTCTTGGTGTCGGCGCAGTGGGCGAGGGTGGCCCGTGCCTGCACCACGCCGATCTGGATGAGCCGGGCGAACGCGTGCGCCAGCGGCAGGAAGAGCAGGGTGCTTGCGCCGGCGTTGAACAGGTTCGGCAGCACGGGCACCGCGTTGGCGATGTCGGCGTACATGTTGCGGTGGGTCAGCATGCAGCCCTTGGGGCGGCCGGTGGTGCCACTGGTGTAGATGATGGTGGCCAGGTCGTCGGCGCGGACCGCCTTGCGACGCTGCTCCACCTGGGCCAGCTCGACCGCCGCGCCGGCGGTTACCAGCTCGTCGACCGCACCCCGATCGATCTGCCAGATGTTCGTCAGCTCGGGGAGGCGGTCGTGGACACCGGCGACCAGGTCGGCGTGGGCGTCCGTTTCGACAAGCGCGGCGACCGCGCCGGAGTCGGCGATGATCCAGGCGGCCTGCTCGGCGCTGGAGGTCTCGTAGATCGGTACGGTGACCCCGCCGGCCGCCCAGATGGCGTAGTCGAGCAGGGTCCACTCGTAGCGCGTCCGGCTCATCAGGGCGACCCGCGCGCCCGGCTGGACGCCGGCGGCGATCAGGCCCCGGGCCACGGCCGTCACCTCGTCGCGGAACTGCAGGCAGGTCACTTCGGCCCAGGTGGTGGTGTCGCCGTCGGCGGAGCGGGTGGCGCGGGCGAACTGCACGGTGTCCGGCGCGATTTCGGCGTTGTCCCAGACCGGATCGGTGAGGTTGGCCGCCTCGCCAACGGTGACGATCGGCGGAACGGAGAACTCGCGCACTTGCACTCCTTCGTGCTCGCACTGGCCTGGGCCGGACTCTGCCCGAGAGCATCGGCTCTGTCGAAACCTACCCGGCGGGCGGTTGGGGTGGGGTAGGCAGGGCGCGGCGGGGGCGGCGCGGGGTGTGGGCGACGTGAGCCGGGTAGCCTCCCCCCATGGCGGACTCCTCCACCCAGTCGATCATCATCGGCGCGTCACCCGACCGGGTGGCGACGGTCATTTGCGACTTCCCGAGTTACCCGGAATGGACCGAGGCGGTCCGCCGTGCCGAGGTGATCGAGGAGTACGAGGACGGCTACGCCAGCCAGGTGCGGTTCACCATCGACGCCGGGGTGATGGCCGACGAGTACGTGCTCGCCTACGAGTACGCCGAGGACCTGTCCCGCGTCGAGTGGCACCTGGTCGCCCCCTCGAAGATGCAGAAGAGCCAGCGTGGCTCGTACGACCTGGTGGGGAACCCGGACGGGACCACCACGGTGACCTACACGCTGGAGGTCGAGCTGTCCGTGGGGATGCTCGGCATGTTTCGGCGCAAAGCCGAGAAAATGATCATGGATACGGCGTTGAAGCAGCTCAAGCGCCGGGTAGAAGCACCCGGTGTGGCGCAGTGACGCGTCCGGCGGTGGGGTAGAGGAGCCGAGGGTGGGCGGAACGGACCCGGGTTCGGCCCGGGAAGAAGCGGAGCGTCTGGTGGCGGCCCTGCTCGCGGGGGCGCGTCTGGCGTCCAGCGGGTCGGCGGGCGGCGCGTTCAGCCCGTTGGGCGGGATGTTGGCCGGTGTCCTCGGTCACAGTGCCGCTCCGGACGGCGGCGATCGCGCCCGTGGTGGTTTCGCCACCGGTTCGGCCGAATGCTGCGTCTGCCCGGTCTGTCGGGGCATCGCCGCGTTGCGCGATCCGAGTCCGGAATTCGCCGAACGCCTCGCCACCGGCGCGGGCGACCTCGCCGCCGGCGTGGCCAGCCTGCTCCGCGCGTTCGCGCCGCCGGAGCCGTCCACGACGACAGTGCCGGAGTGGGCCGCGTCGTCGCAGGCGGCGGCCGGTGCGGGCGACGACGGCGAGCCGGTGCGGCCCGCCTCGACCGCGCGGTCGGCCGAGGCCGTCGATGAGCACGTGTGGCGCGATGCCACCCGCACCGGGCATGATTCCCAACCGGCGCCGGAGCGGGATGTCTGGTCGGTCGCCACCCGGTCGGCGGACACACCCGCCCCGGCCACCGCGGCACCCGTCGATGACGCCGGGGCAGTGGCCGCGCCGGTGCCGACCAGCCGACCCGTGGTGCCCGCTTCGCGGGCGTCCGACGACACCGGCGCGGACGCGCCGGGCGGCGGCGCCTGAGCGCGGGACATCGCGATCCGGACCGGCGTGCCCCGTGGCGCGCGCGAGCCGGACAGCACAGCAGAGGGGAGCGGCGGCGGTGACGCTGACCATCGGAGTCGACGTGGGTGGCACGAAGGTGGCCGGCGGTGTCGTGGACGACACCGGCAAGGTCCTCGTGCAGAGCCGACGGGACACCCCCGCCGACGACGTCGCGAAGACCCGCGACGTCATCATCGAGCTGGTCGACGAGCTGGCCGCCGAGCGGACGATCGAGGCGGTCGGCATCGGCGCGGCCGGCTGGATCGACGCCACCCGCTCGACCGTGCTCTTCGCCCCCAACCTGGCCTGGCGCGACGAGCCGCTGCGCGAGTACGTGAGCGCCGCCGTCGGCCTGCCGGTGATCGTGGAGAACGACGCCAACGTGGCCGCGTGGGCCGAGTTCCGCTACGGCGCGGCCCGCGCCGCCGACGACTCGATGATCATGTTCACGATCGGCACCGGCGTCGGCGGTGGCATCGTCCTCGGCGGCGAGCTGATGCGCGGCGCGCACGGCATCGCCGCGGAGCTGGGTCACATGCTGGCCGTGCCGGACGGACACCAGTGCGGCTGCGGGCGGCTCGGCTGCATCGAGCAGTACGCCAGCGGCAGCGCCCTGGTCCGCTTCGCCCGTGCGGGCGCCCGACAGGAGCCGCAGCGGGCCACCGCCCTGCTGGCGTTGGCCGGCGGCGAGCCCGAGGCGATCACCGGTCACATGGTGACCGCCGCCGCGCAGGGCGGCGACCCGGTCTCCGCCGAGGCGTTCGCGCAGATCGGCCGGTGGCTGGGCACCAGCCTCGCCGACATGGCGCAGATCCTCGACCCGCAGACCCTGGTCGTCGGCGGCGGCGTGATTGACGCCGGTGACCTGCTGCTCGGCCCGACGCGTCGCTCGTACCTCGACGCGCTGGCCCAGCGGGGACGCCTGCCGGTGGCCGAGGTCCTCCCCGCCGAGCTGGGCAACAGCGCCGGGGTCATCGGCGCGGCCGACCTGGCCCGCCGGATCTGAGGGCGGCCAGGAGATGGGCGTACCACTGCGCGTGGTGTCGTACAACATCCACAGCCAGCGCGACGACACCGCCGCGCTGGCGGCGGTCGTCCGGGCCGCGAAGCCGGACGTCGTGATCGTGCAGGAGGGTCCGCGCCGGTTCCGGTGGCGGCAGAAGTCGGCCACGCTGGCCGAGTCGTTCGGCCTGGTGGTGGCCGCCGGAGGCCTGCCCGCCCTGGGCAACCTGCTGCTCACCAGCCTGCGGGTGCAGGTGCGCGGCGCCCGGTGCCAGCGGTTCCCACTGACCCCGGGCCGGCACCTGCGCGGCGCGGCGTACGCCGACTGCCGGGTCGGCGACGCCCGGTTCACCCTCGCCGGCTCGCACCTGTCCACCGACCCGGCGGAGCGGCCCACGCAGGCCGCCGAGTTCCGACGCGGCCTGGACGCCGCGAATGCTCCGGTGGTGGCGGGCGCCGACCTGAACGAGGGCCCGGACGGGCCCGCTTGGGCGACGGTGGCGCGCGGCCTGACCGACGCGGCGGTCGCGGCCGACCGCGCGGAACGACTCACCTACTCGTGCGCCGACCCGCGCCGGCGCATCGACGCGCTCTTCGTCGACCCCCGGATCACCGTGGTCGACTACGACGTGGTGGACACTCCACAGACCCGCCGGGCCAGTGACCACTTCCCGGTGCTCGTCGACCTGCTGCTGCCCACCACGGCCTGACCCCCCATCGGTCGAGACCCGCCGATCGGTCCACGCCGGGGCTGGACATCCGGCTCCGATGTGGAGAGGATTTCGCGGCGAACCGGCACCCGTGCCGCACAAAAGGAGATGTCCCGGTGTCCACCTCCACCGACCAGGGCCGGCCCGACCCGGATGCGATCCCGTCCGCGCAGAGCCGCGACGGCCGCTCGCTCTCCGACCGGGGCGACACGGTCTGCGTCATCGGCGCCGGGGCCAGCGGCCTCACGGCCATCAAAAATTTGCGCGAGCACGGGTTCGGGGTGGACTGCTACGAACGCGAGACCGGCGTCGGCGGGGCCTGGAACTGGCGGCACGACCGCAGCCCGGTGTACGCCAGCACCCATCTGATCTCGTCGAAGCCGTTCACCCAGTTCCCCGACTTCCCGATGCCGGACTCCTGGCCGGACTACCCCCACCACGGCCAGCTCCTGTCGTACTTCGAGCGGTACGCCGAGCACTTCGACCTGCGCTCGCACATCTGGTTCGGCACCGAGGTCGTCCGGGTCGAACCCGCGCCGGGGGAGCGGTGGGACGTGACGACCCGATCCACCGGCGGGTACGGCCCGGAGCGCACCTCCCGCTACGCCGCCGTGGTGATCGCCAACGGGCACAACTGGTCGCCGAAGCTGCCCCGCTACGAGGGCCTGGAGGAGTTCCGCGGCGAGATCATGCACGCGTCGTCCTACAAGGACCCGGCGCAGTTGCGCGGCAAGCGGGTGCTCGTGGTCGGTGCCGGCAACACCGGTTGTGACATCGCCGTCGAGGCCGCCCAGCAGGCGTCGCGCTGCTGGCACTCCACCCGGCGTGGCTACTGGTACGCCCCGAAGTACGTGCTGGGCCGTCCGGCCGACCAGATCAACGACGCGCTGCTGTCACTGCGGGTGCCGCTGCGGGTCCGCCAGTGGCTCTACCACTGGACGATGCGGTTGACCGTCGGCAACCTGACCCGCTTCGGGCTGCCCAAGCCGGACCACCGGGTGTACGAGACGCACCCGATCGCCAACAGCCAGCTCGTCTACTACGTGGGCCACGGCGGGATCGGCCCGGTGCCCGACATCGCCCGGTTCCGCCCGTACGCCGTGGAGCTGGCTGACGGCCGCGAGATCGACCCCGAGCTGGTCATCTTCGCCACCGGCTACCTGCCGCGCTTCGAGTTCCTCGACGCGTCGGTGTTCGGCGACAGCGCCGGCACCGGCCGTCCCACGCTCTGGCTCAACGCCTTCACGCCGGGGCACCCCACGCTGGCCGTCGCCGGTCTGGTGCAGCCGGACTCCGGCCTGTTCACCCTGTCCCACTGGCAGACGGTGCTCTTCGCGCGGCTGCTGCGGGCCCGACGGGACCGACCCGAGCGGGCCGCCGCGTTCGCGCAGCGGGTCCGGGACCGGGCCGGGGAGCGCTACGCGGGCCAGGTCAAGGACAGCAGCCGGCACTGGTTCGAGGTCGGGCACGCCGACTACCTGCGCGCCGTCCAGCGCGCCCTGGTCGAACTGGAGGGCAAGTGAGCCGCCAGCCGCACCGTCGCGAACGAGAGGCAGACCAGTGACCGAGCTGCGGATCATGCGGGGCCGGGAGTGGGCTCGTCCGGTCCGGTCGGCGCGCCGTGAGGTGCTCAGCGCCATACCCGAGTTGGAACAGGGGCGTCCGCCGCTGCTGTTCGTACCCGGGTTCGGGCACGGCGCGTGGGCGTTCGCCGAGCACTGGCTGGGCCATGCCGCGTCGCGGGGCTTCCCGGCGTACGCGCTGAGCCTGCGGGGGCACGGCGGCAGTGAGCCGGCGCCGGAGGCGACGCTGCGCGCGTACACCCATGATGTGACCCAGGTGGCCGCGAGCCTGCCGCGCCAGGCGGTCCTGGTGGGGCACGGCGCCGGGGCGCTCGTGGTGGCCCACGCGATGGCGCGCTATCCGGCGCGCGGCGCGGTGCTGGTGGCGCCGGTCTTCGGCGGCTGGGGCCTCTTCGGTACGGCGGTGCGCCGCAACCCGGCCGGGACGCTGCCGGCGGTGTTCGGCGGACCGCTGCGGCTCAGCCGCGCGCAGCTGTTCAGCCGGGAGTTGCCCGACGAGGACGCCCGACGGTACGTGGCACGACTGGGCCGGGCCGGTCGGCGCGCGCAGTGGGCGCTGCTGGGCGAGCCGCAGGCCGAGCCGGCTGTGGGCGAGCCCCCGGTCCTGGTGCTGGGCAGCCCGGACGACCGGGTGGTGCCGGCGTCGACGTTGACGCGGGTCGCCCGCCGGTACGGGTCGGCGCCGCTGCTGTTCCCCGGCATGGGGCACGACCTGATGCTCGACGCGCGCTGGGCCGAGCCGATCGACGCGATCCTGGACTGGTTGGAGAAGGAGCCGGCCGGCCGGTGACCATGCGCCCCGGTCAGCCGCCGGCGTGCTGGGTCGCCCGGGTCGCCGGCTGTGGTACCCGGGCGGCGCCGTCGGTGCTGGTGAGGCGGCTGACCAGCGCGCCCGTCTCGTCGAGGGCGCTCAGGTAGGAGCGGGCCCAGGCCCGGATGTCGTGCTCGTGCAGGTGGGCGCGCATCGCCCGCATACGGGCGGTGACGTCGGCGGGGTCGGCCCGCAGCGCCGTGCGCAGCGCCTGCTTGAGCCCTTCCAGGTCGTGCGGGTTCACCTGGTACGCCTGGGACAGCTCGGCGGCGGTGCCGGCGAACTCGCTGAGCAGCAACGCTCCGGTGTCGTCCACCCGGGCGGCGACGTACTCCTTGGCGACCAGGTTCATCCCGTCGCGCAGCGGGGTCACCGCCATCACGTCGGCGACCCGGTAGAGCGCCGCCAGCTCGGCCCGGTCGAAGGGCTGGGTGAGGTAGTGGATGGCCGGCTCGCCGACCCGCCCGAACTCGCCGTTGATCCGGCCCACCTCGCGCTCGATGCGTTCGCGCAGGATCTGGTACTGACCGACGCGTTCCCGGCTCGGCATGGCGACCTGGACGAGCACCGTGTCGCGGACCTTGACGTCGCCGCTGGCCAGCAGCTCGCTGTACGCCTTGAGCCGCTGCTCGATGCCCTTGGTGTAGTCCATCCGGTCCACGCTGAGGATGACGTGCCGGGGGTCGCCGAGATCCTGCCGCAGGCGGCGGGCCCGGGCGGCCACGTCGGGGCGGGCGGCCAGGGCGGCCATCTCGGCCGTGTCGATCGAGACGGGGAACGCGCCGATGCGGACCACCCGGTCGTCGATCCCGATCCGACGGTCGGTGGCCGGCAGCTCCAGCACCCGGGTCACCAGCTGGGCGAAGTTGTGCGCCGCCTGGGCGCGCTGGAAGCCCACCAGGTCGGCCCCGAGCATGCCGCGCAGCAGCTCGGCGCGGCGCGGCAACTGCATGAACAGCTCCGGCGGCGGGAACGGCACGTGCAGGAAGAAGCCGATGCGCAGGTCGGGGCGGAGCGCGCGCAGCAGCCCGGGTACGAGTTGCAGGTGGTAGTCCTGTATCCAGACCACGCCACCCGGCTCGGCCACCTCGGCGGTCGCCTCCGCGAATCGCTGGTTGACCCGCTGGTACGCCTCCCACCAGCGCCGGTGGTGCTCGGGTTGCTCGACGGCGTCGTGGTAGAGCGGCCAGAGGGTCGCGTTGGCGAAGCCTTCGTAGTGGTCGCGCAGGTCCTCGTGGCTGAGAGCGACGGTGTGCATGTGGACGCCGTCCACGTCCGGCAGGGCGGGTGCCGGGCCGGTGCCGCCGGCCCAGCCGACCCAGATCGCCGGGGTGTGTCGCAGCAGCGGGTGTAGCGCGCTGACCAGCCCTCCGGGGCTGCGTCGCCACTCGCAGGCGCCGTCCGGGGCCTGGCTGTCGTCGATGGGGAGGCGGTTGGCCACCACCACGAGGGAACTCTGTCGCATCTCGGGCATTCCGATCAGCAGAGGACTGACCGCCACGAGCAAGGGAAAACCGGTCAGTCAGCGGGGGAAGTGACGTACAGCGGTATTCCTACTGACAGTAAGTTACACCACTGTTACGCCCCGAGTGAGGGCGGTCTCGTCCCGCGATGCGGGCCGGGGTAGGACCTGTTTCATGCCGGCCAGCTCTTATGAAACAGGCCCCTTAGACGACGGCGCCGTTGTCCGGGTCGTCGTCCTCCTCGTCACCGGGACGCAGCCGCCAGATCAGCGTGACGAAACCGGCCAGGATGCCCGTGAACCCGAACAGGGTGACCGCCGAGCGGTCGATCGGGAGTAGCGACGGGAAGAGGAAGAGCACGAACCCGACGACCACGGCGAGCGCGCCGACCAACGCGTACTTGGAGACGCGGGGCAGCGGCGGCGGCGGGGGCGGGTGGTAGGTGTCCTCGTCGTCGTCCGGCAGGTCGGCGCCGAAGGTGTCCAGACCGTCCAGCAGTGAGGGCTCGTCGTCCCGGCTGTTCCGGCCGACCGAGATCCCGGAGAAGTCGGTCGCCGACGGCAGCCGACGGACGTCGGTCGCGGTGGGCCCGGCCTCGTCAACGCCGGAGCGGGCCAGCGGACCGGCCGTCGGCTCGTCCCGCGTGTCCCGGTCGTCCCGCTCGTCCACGTCCTCCGCGGCCGGCCAGGGCCGCTCGTCGGTGGTCGAGGGGGTGCTGTGGAAGCCGGCCACGATCCGGGCCCACTCCGCGTCGATGTCCGGCTCGTCGCGGGCCGGGGGCTGCTCCGGGGCGCTCTCGTCGGCGAGCTGCGTCAGGTAGTCACGGGCGGTCCGTAGGTGCGAACGGTCGACGTAGAGCCGGTCGACCGGGCGGGCCGGGACGGTGGTGGTACGGGTGACCGGGTTGAGGTCGGCCGACGGTTGCAGGTAGGCGGCGATCCCGCCGGCGGCCAGCACGTCGAGCAGGTGCTCGCCGACGCGCGGATCGACATCGCCCACGACGGCGTACTCGCTCGCGTCGAGCCCGTTGTCCCGCCGTCCCCGGCGGGCCCCACCCGCTGACACCCGGCCATCCTCCTCAACGCGCCCTGCGGCGCGGCCACCCCTGCCCCCTCGACGCCCGTGCGCACGCCGTGCTCTGAATCGTGACACGTCAGGGGCCGGTTCCGGGAGTGCGTTGTGTCGCGTCTTGGAAAGTCGGGGGCGCTGCCGCTGGTCACGGCGGTGGCTCTTTGTCCGTTGTTGCGCGAGACGTGCGATCTCGGTGATCGTCGTCGGCCGGGTGGGGCGCGGGTGAGCTGCGGCAATCGCGCCCATGCGGCAGAACAGCCCCGCGTCGCGCGCCAAGATCCGAACAATTTCCCTGTTGTTGCTGCCTGCCCCGTGTGGGAAGCAGCAACAACACTGATGTTGCGCGGATCTCCGTGCCCTTCCGGTCCGCTGGCCTGCCTGGTCCATCCAGCCGTCCTGGCGACCGCCTGCCCCGCGTGGCGGTGGTGGGTGTCCGTCTGTTGTGGTGCGAGCGCTCGCTTCGTAGGCTCGGGCGACGCGCCCGGCACGGTGCTGTCGCGGGCACCCCACGGGAGCGGGCACACCACGGGAAAGGACGCCGGTGCTCTACTGGCTGTTGAAGCACGTGATCCTCGGTCCGCTGCTCAAGCTGATCTTCCGCCCGCGGGTGGAGGGGCTGCGCCACGTGCCGGCGACCGGCCCGGTGATCCTGGCCAGCAATCACCTCTCCTTCTTCGACTCGATCTTCATCCCGTTGATCGTCTCGCGGAGGGTCACCTTCGTGGCCAAGGCCGAGTACTTCACCGGCAAGGGGATCAAGGGCTGGTTGACGAAGATGTTCTTCGTCGGCACCGGCACCATCCCGGTGGACCGCTCCGGTGGCCAGGCCGCCCGCGCCGCGCTGGACACCCAGTTGCGGGTGCTGCGCGCCCAGGGGGTGGCCGGCATCTACCCCGAGGGCACCCGCTCCCCGGACGGGCGGCTCTACCGCGGTAAAACCGGGGTGGCCCGGCTGGCCCTGGAGAGCGGTGCGGTGGTGGTCCCGGTGGCGATGCTCAACGCCGACGAGCTCCAGCCGCCCGGCCGGCTGATTCCCCGGATCGGCCAGGTGCGGGTCCGCTTCGGCGCGCCCCTGGACTTCTCCCGCTACGCGGGCCTGGCCGGCGACCGGTTCGTCGAGCGCGCGGTCACCGACGAGATCATGTACGAGGTGATGGAGCTCTCCGGCGGCGAGTACGTCGACATCTACGCGCAGAAGCTCAAGACGCCGGTGGCCGCCTGAGTCTCAGCAGGCGACCGCCGGTCCGGTCGGGCTGATCGGCCGGCCGGTCAGCGCCAGCAGGCCCGGCGCGTCGTTGCGCAGGGCGAAGGTGCGCACCTCGGCGCGGGGCACCCGGGCGCCGGACGGGTCACCCGCCCGGGTCAGCTCCGCGGCAGCCAGCGCCAGCGCCAGCACCCGGTCGCTCGCGTCCGGGATCCGCCCGTACGTCTCGGCGGCGGCCAGGTGCAGCTCGGCCGCGCGCCGGTGGTCGCCGTCGGCCGCCGCCACCGCCGCCGTCACCGTCCGCAACGCCGCCTCCGACCACGGCGTCCGATGTCCCACCCGGTCCAGCATCGCCCGGACCCGCACCGCGGCGTCCCGGCCGGCCAGTGCGCCGGCGTACGCGGCCGCGGCGATCCACTCCCCGCTGGCCAGCGCCGGCACCGCCGACCAGGACCGTTCCAGCTCGTCGATCAGCTCCGCAGCCTCGGCGTGGCGCTCCTGCAACGCCCGACACAGCGCGGCCATGCCCAGCATCGTCCAGCGCAGCCGGTGGAAGCCGCTGCGCCGGGCGGTGGCCAGCGCGTGCGCCAGGTCGGCCGGGTCCTCGTCGTCGCGCAGCACGAGCAGGCAGCAGCGCAGCCCCCGCACCTGCATGTCCCAGCTACCGGTCGGCGTGTCCACGAACGCCTCCGCCGCGGCGAGCAGCCGGCCGAAGTCACCCTCGAACCAGGCCCGCATCGCCTCGGCCGAATAGCTGGTGGTCAGCGTCTGCCCGCTGGCCGTACGCGCCGGAGCAGCCGAGAGCAGGGCGTTCGAGCGCAGCCAGTCGCCCTCCTCGCGGATGGCCCAGGCCAGGTTCTGCGTGGCCCGGGGCAGCGCGAGCAGCTGACCGGCCCGGCTGAACTCGACGATGGCGTGCAACTCGTCCAGGCCGATCCGGTCGCCGGCCTGGTAGCGCGCGGTGGCCGCGGTGATCCGCGCGTTGGTCCGCGTCTCGGTCAGGCCCAGCCGCTCCGCGATCTCCGCCGCGGTGTCCGCCGCCGACACCGCCGGGTCGCGTTCGTAGTTGAGCATGTGCAGGCGGCCCAGCTCGGCGTACGCGTCGGCCTTCTGCGGGCTGTCCGGTAGCTGGTCGAACAGTTGGACCGCGCGATCCAGGCAGGCCAACGCCTCACCCCGGTCGGCGCGCAGCCACGCCGCCTGGCCGAGCAGCGTCCACGCCCGCGCGGCGCACGCGTCGTCGCCGTGCGCCGCCAGCCGGTCGGCCAGCGCGTGCGCCTGCTCCGGCCCGCCGCCGGAGAGGAACGCGTTGCCGTCCCGGTAGAACGAGATCTCCGTGCTCAGCAGCTCCAGTTGCAGCCGGCCCACCGGGTCGCTGTTGTCGGCCAGGCCGAGCGCCCGGCTGGCGTGGCTCGCCGCCGCCTCCAGCCCGTGCAGGGCGTACGCCCGGCGGGCCGCCCGGTGCAGCGCCTGTCGCGCGGGTCCCGCGTACCGCTGCATCTGCATGCCGAGGGACCGCGCGATCTCGTGGGCCGCCCAGCGGTGGTGGGCGAGGACCTCGGCCAGGTCGGTGTCGCGGCTCTGCGACAGCGCGTCGAGCCAGTCGGCGGCCCGCTCGTGCCGTGCCACCCGCTCGGTGCGGGGCAGCCGCTGGTAGCAGACGTCGCGTACCAGCACGTGCCGGAACCGGAACTCGGCCTGCCCGGCCATCGTCGACGCGGCCTGCTCGTGCACGAAGTCGCGCTGTTCGAGGCGGCGCAACGCGCGCTCGACCGACTCGACCGGCTGCCCCAGCGCGGCGGCCACCGCGCCCGGCCAGAACTGCACCCCGACCACCGAGGCGGCGAGCAGCACCGCCCGGTCCTTGGCGTCCAGCAGGTCCACCCGGTTGGCGATGACCGAGTGCACGCTCTCCGGCATGGTCAGTTCGAGCTGCTTGTCCAGCGACCAGCCCCGCCCCGACTGGCGCAGCGCGCCCTGCTCGATCAGCATGCGGACGTACTCGTGCGCGTAGAGGGGGTTGCCGCCGGCCACCTCGATGAGCGGCGTCAGCATCTCGGCGGAGAACGCCGCCTGGCCGAAGAGGTGCGCGTACAGGGCGGCGATGCCGGTGTCGCGCAGCGGCGGCAGGGTGATGGTCACCGAACCCGTGATCGTCCCGGCCCAGCTCGGGTCCCGGTCGACCAGCTCCGGACGGGCGGTGCACAGCAGCAGGAGGGGCACCTCCCGAGCCGCCGCCCCGAGCAGCTCCACGAAGCGCAGCATCGCGTCGTCGGCCCAGTGCAGGTCCTCGAAGACCAGCACGGTGGGGCGCCGGGCCGCCAACGCCAGCAGGAACCGCCGCCACGCCGACTCCGCCTCCTCCGCCGGCAGCGGCGTGCCGGGAAGCCCGACCAGCGGACGCAGCGCGTCGACCACCCGGTCGCGCTCACCCGGCCCGATCAGCTCCCCGACGGCGGTGCCCAGCCGCTGGGCCGCGCTGGCGGCCGGGTCGGTGTCCAGGATGCCGGCCTCGGACTTGACGATGTCGGCGAGCGCGGCGAACGTGACGTTCTCGCCGAACGGCGGGCAGCGTCCCGTCCGCCACGTCAGCGGCTCGTCTACCAGCCGGCCGGTGTGCCGGTACAGCTCGCGCAGCAGCCGGCTCTTGCCGATCCCGGCCCGGCCGAAGATCGTCACCACCTGGGGCAGCCGGTCGCGCAGCGACCGGTGCAGGGCGTTGACCAGCATCCCCAGCTCGTGCTCGCGGTCCACCAGGGGCGTGGTGTCCGGCTCGCGGTCGGTGGGCTGACGGCGCAGCGGGGACAGGGCGAGCCACACCTCGGTGGGTGAGGAGCGCCCGCGCAGGGTGACCGGGGGCTGCTCCTCGTAGCGGATCGCGTCCTTGGTCAGGGCGTGCGTGGTGCCACAGACCAGCACCCCGCCGGGCGGCGCGACCGACTGCATCCGCGAGGCGGTGTTCACCACGTCACCGGCCACGATGGCCTGCCCACCGTCGCGGGCGGCGGCCACGTCGACGAGGGCCTCACCGGTGGCCACCCCCACCCGGAAGCGCATCTCGGTGCTGCCCGTCGGCGCGAACCGGGTGAGCACCCGTTGCAGCTCCAGCCCCGCCCGTACGCAGCGCAGCGCGTCGGTCTCGGTGGCGATCGGCGCGCCGAAGAGCGCCATCACGGCGTCACCGATGTACTTCTCAACCACCCCGCCGTACTGGCCGACCACCCGTCGGGCCGCCGAGAAGAAGCCCGTCTGCATGCCGCGGACCTGCTCCGGATCGGCGCGCTCGACGTACGGGGTGAAGTCGATGAGGTCGACGAAGAGCACGCTCACCCGTCGGCGATCCTCCTGGGGCGCGACCGCGGCCGTCCGGTCGGTGCCCGGCCGGGGCGACCCGCACGAGGTGCAGAACGCGACGTCGGTGGCGAGCGGACGCAGGCAGTGCGGGCAGACAGCACCCAGCTCGGCGCCGCAGCCACCGCAGAAGCGGTCCCCGTCGGCGGCCGTGCGTCCACAGCGCCCACACTGCGCGGCGATGACACACCCTCCACTGGCGATACCGGCCACGCCCCCAGCGCCGCCGCCCGCAAGGAGTATCGCCGCCGGAAGGGCTGTCAGGTAGCGGCCTGTTGGTTTGTGGACAGTCCACCAACGGCTTGAGCGACTACATTCAGTCCGCCACATCTTCGATCAGCGACCAGAGGGGGACAGGTCAATGGTGTACGTAAAGCTGGAGAGTGACTGGACCGACGGCAAGGGCGTCAGTCACTCGGCGGGCGACTCCGTGGACGTCGACGCCGCCACGCTCGCCACGCTGCAGGCCGAGGGGATCGTCAGCGAGCAGTCCACCGGCTCGGGCGGCGACAGCAAGGGCCCGAACAAGTGGGCCGGCCCGGGCAGCCCCGGAGTCTGAACCACGCGTCGGTGACACGACGGAACGGCCGGGCCGCCCACGGGCGACCCGGCCGTTTCAGATGTAGGTAGGTGCCCCGCGTCGGGGCGGCGGGTCAACTCAGCGGTCGTTCATGCCCGCCCGACGGCGCAGCGCGGCGACGTCCGTGACGACGATCCGGCGCCCCTCGGTCCGCAGCCAGCCGCGGCTGGCGAAGGAACCGATGGCCTGGTTGACGCTCTGCCGGGAACCGCCGGCCATCTCGGCCAACTGGCTCTGGTTCAACTCGATTGTGATCATCGGCGCCTGGCTCTCGCCGGCCAGCCGGACCAGCGTCTTGGCGACCCGACCCGGCAGGTCGAGGAAGACGTGGTCGGCGTTCTGCTCGGTGAGCCGGCGGATCAACCCGCCCAGCGACCGCATCACCGCGTCCAGGATGCGTGGGTTGGAGTGCACCAGCTCCATGAACGCGCCCCGGGAGAGCGCGAGCGCCGCGCAGTCCTCGATGGCCTCGGCCGACGCGGAGCGCGTGGAGGCGTCCAGCAGGGAGACCTCGCCCAGCACGTCCGGCGGACGGATCACCGACAGAACCGCCCGCTCGCCGGTCGGCGCGGTGCGGAACACGGCGACCGCGCCCCGGCGCAGCACGATGAGCGACTCGCCCGGGTCGTTCTCGACGAACAGCAGCTGACCCTTGCGGTAGGTGCGCGGAACGGCGGCCGCGATGACACGCTGCCGCACCTCGGGCTCCAGGCCAGCGAACATCTCGACACCCGTGAGCGCGTCACCCGGCTCCGGCAGGCGCATCTCCACGGCCCAACCCCTCCCCGGTCATGGACCACACAATCGCTCACCGGGTGAACCTGATGGCCCTGACGAGGTGAACTGACACCGGTTCGGCATCCGGTAGCGGTACACATCAGATCATGACGGTCCGGTCGCTTGCTGTACACCCCTCGAAGCACTTCCGTGACCGTCGCGAGCTGCGGCGTACCCCCTGGGGCGTCGCCAAAGCGGCGTCGGCGGCCCGGGTCGCCGCCAGCCCACGGCGGACCGGCCGGGCTCGCACCCGGCCCCGCCGCGCGCCGACGGATGGCGGTGGGTGAGGATGTCCGGAATGGTCTACCGCTACTTCTACGACTGCGAGTTCATCGAGGACGGCCGGACCGTCGACCTCGTCTCGATCGGTGTCGTCGACGAGAACGGCCGCGAGTTCTACGCGGTCTCCACCGAGTTCGACGACTCCCGAGCCGTGCCCTGGGTCCGACGTAACGTCCTGGACCGGCTGCCGTCGCCGGCCGACCGGGCCTGGCGCTCGCGGGAGCGCATCCGCGACGACCTGTACGACTTCCTCATGGAGCCCGTCCGGGACCGGCCGGCCGAGCAGTTGGAGCTGTGGGCCTGGTACGCGGCGTACGACCATGTGGTCCTCGCCCAGCTCTGGGGGGCGATGCCGGCGTTGCCCCGGGAGATTCCCCGCTTCACGAAGGATCTGCGACAGCTCTGGGACGACCGGGGCCGGCCGGCCCTGCCGGACGCGGACGCGGCCCGGCACGACGCCCTGGTCGACGCCCGGCACAACCTGGCCCGTTGGCGGGCGATGACGGCGCGCTGAACGTTGGTCATACGTCTGTAGGTTTGACCGGTTCTGTCCCGGGCAACGGTTCGTCAGCCGAGCCGAGGGAGATTGCCATGAGCAACGATCCGACCAGCGTCGCCGACGCCCGGGCGCGGGTCACCGAACTGATCCGCGCCGCGCGGATCTGCATGCTCACCACCATCGCGCTGGACGGGCGGCAGGTGAGCCGGCCGATGGGGCTGCAGGAGGCCGAGTTCGACGGGGACCTCTGGTTCTTCGCCTACACCGACTCGGCCAAACTGCGCCAGATCCGGGTGAATCCGGAGGTCAACGTCGCCTTCTCCGACCAGCGGCACAACTCCTGGGTCTCGGTCTCGGGGACCGCCAGTGAGAGTTCCGACACCGAGCGCGCGAAGCGGCTCTGGAACCCGCTGCTCAGGACCTGGTTCCCGGACGGGCTGGACACTCCCGGCCTGACCCTGATCAAGGTGCACGCCAGTTCCGCCGAGTACTGGGACTCGCCGAGCAGCACCGTGGTCAATCTCCTCGGCTTCGCCAAGGCCGCCGTCACCGGCCGTCCGCCGTCAACGGGGGAGAACCGTGAGGTGACCTACTGAGCCGCCGCCCCCGGGGCGCGCTGTCGTCGCGCGCGCAGGCCGACTACAGTGCGCAGTGACGGCCCGCCCCGGGCCGGCAACGGCGCCGATGGTCTGACCTGACACATACCCTGGGGCATATCGGGCTTTACCTGATGCTCCAGGAGGATGAGCGGATCATGCGTATCGGCGTGCTCACCGGCGGCGGCGACTGCCCGGGTCTCAACGCGGTCATCCGGGCGGTGGTCCGCAAGGGCGTCGCCACTTACAGTCACGAGTTCGTGGGCTTCCGGGACGGCTGGAAGGGCCCGCTGGAGGGTCTGTCCCGCCCGCTGGGCATCGCCGACGTGCGCGGCATCCTGCCCCGGGGCGGCACCATCCTCGGCTCGTCCCGGACCAACCCGTTCAAGATCGAGAACGGCGTCGAGCGGATCAAGGACAACCTCGCCGAGCAGGGCGTGGACGCGTTGATCGCGATCGGCGGCGAGGACACCCTCGGCGTGGCCACCAAGCTGCACGAGCTGGGCGTGAACGTCATCGGCGTGCCGAAGACGATCGACAACGACCTCGGCGCGACCGACTACACCTTCGGCTTCGACACCGCGGTCAACATCGCGATGGAGGCCATCGACCGCCTGCACACGACCGCGGAGAGCCACCACCGCACCCTGGTCGTCGAGGTCATGGGCCGGCACGCCGGCTGGATCGCCCTGCACGCCGGCCTGGCCGGTGGCGCCAACGTGATCCTGCTGCCCGAGCGTCAGTTCGACGTCGACCAGGTGGCCGGCTACGTCGAGAAGCGCTTCCAGCACCAGTACGCCCCGATCGTCGTGGTCGCTGAGGGCGCCCAGCCGCTCGACGGCCAGATGGTGCTCGCCAACCAGGAGCTCGACTCGTTCGGCCACGTCCGCCTCGGCGGCATCGGCCAGTGGCTCGCCGAGCAGCTGGAGGCCAAGACCGGCAAGGAGGCCCGCACCGTGGTGCTGGGTCACATCCAGCGCGGTGGCACCCCGACTGCGTTCGACCGGGTCCTCGCCACCCGCCTCGGCCTGCAGGCCATCGACGCCGCCAACGACGGCGACTGGGGCAAGATGGTCGCGATGCAGAGCACCGACATCGTCCGGGTGCCCCTCGCCGAGGCCACCCGCGAGCTGAAGACCGTGCCCCTGGAGCGGTACCAGGAGGCCGAGGTCTTCTTCGGCAGCTGATCGACGGTAGGCGGCGCGGCGGGCACACACGGTCCGCCGCGCCGCGACCCAATTTCGAGGGGGTACGGCGCAGTTGTCAGCCGGGGTGCACACGGTCGCGGTGATCGGCGCGGGCAAGATTGGGGAGCTGATGCTCTCCGGACTGCTGCGCTCCGGATGGCCGGTGGAGCGGCTGCTCGCCACCGCCCGCCGACCGGCCCGCGCCGAGGAGCTGACCGCCCGCTACGGCGTCCGGGTGGTCGACAACCTGACCGCCGTCGACGAGGCGGCCGTACTCGCCGTCTCGGTCAAGCCCCAGGACGCCGCCGCGCTCCTGGACGAGATCGGCCCGAAGGTGCCCGCCGACAAGCTGGTCATCTCGCTCTGCGCCGGGCTGCCCACCAGCTTCTTCAACCGTCGGCTGCCCGACGGTACCCCCGTGGTCCGGGTCATGACCAACACCCCGGCGCTGGTCGACGAGGCGATGACGGCCATCTCCGCCGGCGCGTACGCCACCGGGGCGCATCTAGGCCTCGCCGAGGAGATGTTCAAGCCCCTCGGTCAGACCATCCGGGTGCCCGAGTCGCAGCAGGACGCGGTCACCGCGCTCTCCGGCTCCGGACCGGCCTACTTCTACCTGCTGGTGGAAGCCATGATCGACGCCGGGATCCTGCTCGGTCTGCCGCGCCAGGTGGCGCACGAGCTGATCGTGCAGACCGCCATCGGGTCCGCCGTGATGCTGCGCGACTCCGGCGAGCACCCGGTCAAGCTGCGTGAGGCGGTCACCTCGCCCGCCGGTACCACCATCTCCGCGATCCGCGAGCTGGAGAAGCACGGGGTCCGCGCGGCGCTGCTCGCCGCGCTGGAAGCGGCCCGGGACCGCGCCCGCGAGCTGGCCGCCCAGGCCGACTGACCACGCCGCGCGGGGGGTCACCGCGGCGCGGTAGGTGGCGCATACTGGCGGCGTGTTCACTCTCGCCCAGGCCCGGCACCTGGTGGCCACCCTGCAGCCGCGCGTCGACGAGCTGATCCGTGTCCGCGCCGACCTGGCCGAGCTGCGCGTCGACCTGGCCGACCACGGGGTCAGCGCGCTCGGCGGGCTGGCCGAGGTCAAGGGGCTGGAGGCCCGGCTGCACGCCGTCGTCGACGAGCTGCACCAGCACGAGATCCAGGTCAAGGGCATCGCGCCGGTGCTGCTCGACTTCCCGGGCGAGCGCGAGGGCCGCGCCGTGCTCTGGTGCTGGCTGGAGGGCGATTCCGACGTGCGGTGGTACCACCGCGCCGAGTGCGGCTTCGCCGGTCGTCGCCCGCTCTGACCCTCCCGCGCCGCCGCGCCGCCGGGGTGTTGATCCACTCGGGTTCATGGAAACCGCGGTGTCCGCTTGCGTCGGATGCCACGATTTCCTGAAACCCGAGTCGATCAAGCCCTCAGCCCGCCGCGGACGTCGGCAGGACCGGCCCGGGGGCGTCGAGGACCGCGAACACCACCACGTTGTCCCGGTAGTGCCCGCGCCGCCGATCGAAGTCGCCACCGCAGGTGACGAGGCGCAGCTCCGGCCCGGGTGTCGGGCCGTAGACCGTGGCCGTCGGGAACCGGTCCTTGCGGGTACGCAGCGACCCGGTCACCCGGAACGACAGCCACTGCCCGCCGCGCCACACCTGAACGCGGTCGCCGGTGCGCAGCTCGCCGAGCCGGGCGAAGACCGCCGGGCCGCGCCGCGAGTCCAGATGCCCGGCGAGCACGGCCGGACCGGTGTCGCCGGGGGCGGGGCCGCCCCCGTACCAGCCGGCCGTGTCGAAGTCGGCCGGCGGGACGAGCGCGCCCGCGAGGTCCAGGCCCAGCACCGTGAGCGCCGAGTCGACGTCGATGCGCGGCACCCGTACCCGGGTGGGTGGACCCTGTGGTCGCGGCGACGCGGCCGCCGACGCGCAACCGTCGGCGCAGCCAGGGTGCCAGGTCGCGACCGGCGGCGGTCCGGTTGTCGCGAGCCCGACGCCGCTGCCGGCGGCCAGGCAGACCGCCGCGCCGGCCGCGACCAGCGCGGCCAGCGGCGCCCGACGGTCGCGGTGCCGTCGGATGGCGGGCCCGATGCTCACCAGGTGGTGCGCCGCCGCCGACGCCAGAGCAGCAGGCCCGCCGCGACGGCCGCGGCGGCCAAGGCGCCGGCCACCAGGGGGTACGCCCCGAGCCCGCGCCCGGCCGTGCCACCCGCGCCGGTCTCCACCCCACCCGCCGGTACGACGGTGCCGCCCTCGGCGTCCTGACGCAGCTCGGCGCTGAGCCCACCCTGCTTGTCGTCGAGGACCAGCAGCGAGTAGACCGCGCCGCCGGTGAGCCGCACCTCGGCGTCGGTGCTCGGACCGCCCGCGCCGGTCAGCCGCAGCTTCCAGGTGCCCGGCTCCACCTGTTCGTAGTCGGTGGTGGTGGCGAACTGCACGCCGTCGGCGATCCTCGGGCCGTCGGGGTCGGCCACGTCGAGGACGGGCGTGCGCACCGACGCCTGCACGACGCGCACCTTGGCCCGGCCCTGCGTGGGGGCGCTCAGGTCGTCGGTGAGCACCCGCAGCCCCAGGTCGGCGTGCCGCCCGACACCGGCCACCGTGTACGCGCCGCCACTTCGTACCGCGACCTCGGTGGTCAGCACCGGCGGCTCGCTGGCGGGCGTGCCGGCTTCGCGCATCGCCACCGCGTACCGGCCCGGAGGCAACTGGAGATAGTCGGAGACCACGCCGTAGCCGACGCCGGGAAACACTCTCGGCTTCGCGGCGTCGGGGGCGGCGAGGTAGACGTCCACCGCCGGTGTGTCGGGGGAGAGGTGGGCGAGTCGGACGTACCCGACGCCGGCCGCGCCGGCGGACGCCGGGATCGCGGCAGCGAGGGAGGTGCCGAGCAGGAGCGCGCCGACGCCGGCCAGCAGCCGGCGGGACGCGGTACGGAGCGTGTGCATGTCGCCTCCGAGGCACGTTCGGTGAGCGGGCGGCAACCCACCGACAGAGTCCCGTGCGTGAGACTCTCGCGCAAGTTGTACACGCGATGTTTCTCCCCGCCGGACCCCGCCGATCGCCGCCGTGCCAGGGGATTGACAAGCAAGATCCGCGCAAGTTCGGGGAAACTGCTGCCTCAGGCCGGGCCGAGACAGCAACTACAGAGAAGTTGCGCGGATCTTGACGGCAGGAGGGCCGTCGCTCGTCTCGCGTTCGCCTATTCTCGGGCGATGCGGGATCGACGCGTGGCGCTGGTCTGGGCGGCCTTCGTCGTCGTCGGGACGGTGTCCTGTGTGCTCGTCGCGACCCGCGACGACCGGCTCTCCGACCTGCACATCTACTACGGCGCACTGTCCGATCTGCACGCCGGCCGGCCGCTGTACGAGTACCGCGCCGCGAACGG
Source organism: Micromonospora sp. DT44 (assembly GCF_049841635.1). NCBI lineage: Bacteria > Bacillati > Actinomycetota > Actinomycetes > Micromonosporales > Micromonosporaceae > Micromonospora > Micromonospora sp. DT44. The sequence continues at coordinate 82,079 of NZ_JBNCKS010000027.1, forward strand.
CGGGCCGTTCACCTACCCGCCGTTCGCCGCTCTCGTGCTGGGGCCGATCACCCTCGTGGGTGAGGGCGTACTCCAGGGGATCTGGCTGGTCGCGACGTGCGCGGCGGTCGTCGCCGTCGCCGCGATGGTCGGTGTCGCGCTGAGCGACGATCGGTCCCGCCGCCCGTTGGTCGTCGCGGTGGCCGCCACGGTCCTGATGCTCTCGGCGCCGGTGCAGAGCAACCTGCGTTTCGGGCAGGTCAGCATCTTCATCGTGCTGCTGGCGCTGCTGGACGGCATGGGTCTCGTCCCGCCACGGCTGCGGGGAGTGCTCGTCGGGTTGGCGGCGGCGATCAAGCTGACCCCGCTGCTGTTCGTCGTCTACTTCCTCGCCACCGGGCGCTACCGCGACGCCGGGCGTGCGGTGGCGACCTTCGTGGCCTGCGCCGGGCTGGCGGCGCTCGTGCTGCCCGGCGAGAGTTGGATCTACTGGACCGAGGCCGTCCGGCAGACCTCGCGGATCGGCAACCTGGCCTCGCTGGGCAACCAGTCGGTGCACGGGATGCTGCTGCGCGTCGGGGTCGACGAGGCGACCCTGCCCGTGCTCTGGGCCGCTCTGGTCGCGGCGATCTGCGGGGTGGCGCTCCTTCGCGCCCGCCAGTTGGCCGCGCGGGCCCGCCCCGGCCACGCCGCCGTGCTCGTCGGCTGCGCCACGGTGGCCGCGTCCCCGGTGTCCTGGACCCACCACCAGGTGTGGCCGGTGCTCGCCGCGATGCTGCTGGTCGGCGCGTCCGGCATCACCCAGCGGGTGGCCGGCGCGGCGCTGCTCGCCGCCATGGTCGTCTCGCTGGGCGCGGTACTCGGACCCGTGTCAGCGCGGCCGGGCGTGCAGTTCCTGTTCGAGAACGCCCGTACCGTCGGGACGTGCCTGCTGTGCCTGGCCGGCTTCGGCGGTGTCGCGGTCGCCGCCGCCCGGGGCAGCCGTCGCCCTGCCGCGCGACGGGCCTGGCTGCGGGTGGGCGTGACGGCCGCGGTGGCTCTCGCCTTCTTCGCCGTACAACCGCTGCCCGCCGGGGCGGACCCGACGTTCAAGGCGTACGCCCTCGACGACGTGGCCAACCCGCGATACTTCTTCGTCTGCCGGGGTCCGGCAGAGTGCGCGGCCTACGCCACCGACGCGCCGGTCACGTTCGGCACCCGGGCGGAGAAGACCAAGGTACGGGTCAACGGTGTGGTTTCCGATCGGGTGGCCCGACTGGAGTACTACTCCGCCCCGGGCGGCGCCCCCCGCAGCATCCCCCTGCTGGCGGCCTATCCGGGCACGCGGACGTTCTCGTTCCGGTCGGCCAGCATGGCGCAGGGGCGGCTGGTGGCGTACGACGTCGACGGTCAGCCGGTCGCCAGTTACGACGACGAACTGGCCGCCGCCCTCCGGAGGGCCACCCGGTAGGCGGTCACCGGAGGGCGGCGGGTGTTCAGCGGGTGGCGGCGGCCAGGGCCGCGCGCAGCTTCTCGGCGTCGCCCGGCGCCGGGTGCTGCCAGTCGGTCGGGGTGGCGGAGTAGAGCGTGCCGTACGCCGGGGTGTCCGGCTGGTAGCGCCAGCCCTCCGCGAGCGGGCCGACGTCGACCGCGTCGTACCCGATCCGGTCGAGGAAGGCCGTGACCTCGGCCTTCGCCGGCGGCGTCGTCGCCGGCGATCGCGAGAGCGCTGCGGTCGGCGGCGCCGGACGGCCGGGCGAGCGCGGCCAGGCCCGCGAAGTAGATGTTGTTGAAGACCTTCACCACCCGCGACTCCGGCAGGTGCCGCTGGAGGAGTTCGCTGCTGGTGGTCTCGCCCGAGTCCAGCTCGGGGAAGTTGCCGTCACGCTGCGGGTAGTAGTTGTTGGTGTCGATGACGACCTTGCCGGCCAGTGGCTGGACGGGGACCGCCCGGTACGCCTTGAGCGGCACCGTGACCACCACCAGGTCGCCGACCTGCGCCGCGTCCTGCGACGTGCCGGCGCTGGCCCGCTCGCCCAGTTCGTCGACCAGGTCGGTGAGCGTCTCCGGCCCGCGCGAGTTGCTCAGCACCACGTCGTAGCCGGCGGCCACGGCCAGCCGGGCCACGGTGCCGCCGATGTTGCCACTGCCGATCAGTCCCACAGTTGTCATGTTTCTTCCCAACTCCGTCCACCCACGACGCATTCCGGCCGATGCGCGAAGTTGTCCCGGTTACCGCACAACGTACTGCGGACGGACGTCGCCCGACCGGTTCCCACCCACGTACCCCCCTCAGGTGACCACCCTGCCCCGGTGATCAAGAGGTTCGCGTCACCGATCGGCCGATTCCTGACGCGAACCTCTTGATCGCCGGACCGAGGGCGGGGTGGCCGGACCAGGCCGGACCAAAGGGCCTCAGGCGGGGAGGATTTTTTCGATGGGGGTGCGGAGGTCGTCGGGCTCGACCGTCGGGGCGAAGCGGCCGGCGACCGTGCCGTCCGGCGCCACCAGGAACTTCTCGAAGTTCCAGCGGACGTCCCCGGTGTGCCCGTCGGCGTCCGTGGTGTCCACCAGCGCCGCGTAGAGCGGGTGCCGGTCGGGCCCGTTGACGTCGACCTTCTCGGTCAGCGGAAACGTCACGCCGTAGTTGACCTGGCAGAAGTCGCTGATCTCGTCGGCACTGCCCGGCTCCTGCCCGGCGAACTGGTTGCACGGCACGCCCAGCACGACGAGGCCGCGCTCGGCGTACGTGTCGGCGAGGCGCTGGAGGCCGGCGTACTGCGGGGTGAGGCCGCAGCGGGAGGCGACGTTGACGACCAGCAGCGCCTTGCCGCGGTAGCGGGCGAGGTCCGCGGGGTCGCCGTTGAGGGCGCCGATCGGGATGTCGAGGACGGTCATGGGCCCGAGGCTACGCGCCAGGTGTGGGGTCGCCCGGGGCTGGGCGTGACCGGCCCGTTCCGCGCACCAGGGGAAATCGAAACATGGACATCTTGACGGAGTGATGACGGTGTGAGTACCGTCTCACCATCTCTTTTGGAAAGTTTCCTAACAGTGCGGGAGACGCCTCATGAAAAGATCGCTCCGCCGGGCCCTCTGGGCCGGCGCCGTGGTCGCCGTGACCGTCGCGGCGGTGCCGATGACGACCGCGTTCGGCGCCGGCACGGTCACCACCACGTTCGCCAAGGCGCAGGACTGGGGGACCGGTCACGAGGCGAAGGTGACCGTGACCAACGGCACCAGCGCCACGGTCGCCACCTGGCGCATTGAGTTCGACCTGCCGTCGGGCACCACCATCAGCAGCGCGTGGGACGCCGACGTCACCAGCAGCGGCAACCACTACGTCGCGGTCAAGAAGAGCTGGGCCGGCGGGCTCGCGCCCGGCGCCTCGTTCAGCTGGGGCTACAACGGCACCGGCGCGTACAAGGCGCCACTGAACTGCACCGTCAACGGCGCTCCCTGCGGCGGCGGCACCCCGACGACCCCGCCGACCACGACCGCGCCGCCGACCACGGCACCCCCGACCACGGCGCCGCCCACCACCGCTCCGCCGACCACCGCGCCCCCGACCACCACCCCGCCCCCCAACACGGGCGGTAAGAAGGTCGTCGGCTACTTCGCCGAGTGGGGCGTCTACGGGCGCAACTACCACGTCAAGAACATCCAGACCAGCGGCTCGGCCGCCAAGCTGACCCACATCCTGTACGCCTTCGGCAACACCACCGGTGGTCGTTGCGCCATCGGCGACCCGTACGCCGACTACGACAAGGCGTACACGGCGGCGGAGAGCGTGGACGGCGTCGCCGACACCTGGGACCAGCCGCTGCGCGGCAGCTTCAACCAGCTGCGCAAGCTCAAGGCGCTCAACCCGCACCTGAAGGTGATCTGGTCGTTCGGTGGCTGGACGTGGTCCGGCGGCTTCACCCAGGCCGCGCAGAACCCGGCCGCGTTCGCCGAGAGCTGCTACAACCTGGTCGAGGACCCCCGCTGGGCGGACGTGTTCGACGGCATCGACGTCGACTGGGAGTACCCCAACGCCTGCGGTCTGAGCTGTGACACCAGCGGCCCGAACGCGTTCAAGAACGTGATCGGCGCGCTGCGGTCGAAGTTCGGCTCCAGCGCCCTGGTCACCGCCGCCATCACGGCGGACGGCAGCAACGGCGGCAAGATCGACGCCACCGACTACGCCGGCGCGATCGGCAACCTCAACTGGCTCATGCCGATGACGTACGACTACTTCGGCGCGTTCAACGCCCAGGGCCCCACCGCCCCGCACTCGCCGCTGACCTCGTACACCGGGATCCCGCAGCAGGGCTTCAACTCCGACGCGGCCATCCAGAAGCTCAAGAGCAAGGGCATCCCGTCCAACAAGCTGCTGCTCGGCATCGGCTTCTACGGCCGAGGCTGGACCGGCGTCACCCAGGCCGCGCCGGGTGGCAGCGCCACCGGTGCCGCGCCGGGCACCTACGAGGCGGGCATCGAGGACTACAAGGTCCTCAAGAACACCTGCCCGGCCACCGGCACGATCGCCGGCACCGCGTACGCCAAGTGCGGCAGCAACTGGTGGAGCTACGACACCCCGTCGACCATCAACGGCAAGATGACGTACGCGAAGAACCAGGGCCTCGGTGGCGCGTTCTTCTGGGAACTCTCCGGTGACACCAGCAACGGTGAGCTCATCGGCGCCATCAAGGGCGGTCTCGGCTGAGCCGAGGGCCGACGCACCACCCACACGGCGGGAAGGGGCCCGCACCGCCCCTTCCCGCCCGTGCCGTAGCGGCCCGGTCGACGCCACGCGTCGGCCGGGCCGCCGGCCTTGGGCGGGTCGGGTCCGATATGGCAGACTCGCGGCTCGGCAGGTCTCGATTTCCCGTTCGACGGAGGTGGTCATGCGCGCGACCCACCGTGGGCTGGCGATGACCGCCGCCGCGTTTGTGCTGCTCCCGGCCGCCCTTGCCGGCTGCGCAAGCGGCGACGACGCCGACAAGCAGGCCGACAAGCAGACCGCCACGCCCCAGCGGGCACCCGCGGAGGAGGCCGCCACGCGGTCCCGCGAGCGCGTGCAGGCGTACCTCGACGCGATGACCGCCAAGGACGTCGCCGCCGGTCGCAGTCAGCTCTGCGCGGTGTTGCACGCCGGGTTCAACGCCGCGGCCACGGGTCCCAACGGCGACTTCGCCGATCACTTCAAGGTGCCCCAGGCGACCATCACCGACGTCCGGTCCGGTCAGCGCGGCCAGAAGGTCAGCGTCTCGGTCTCGGTCACCGCCGGCAAGAGCAAGGTCACCCGCCCGCTGGTGTTCACCGTCACGCGGGACGGCGGCGACTGGTGCATCGCGAGTGAGGCGCCGGGCGGCAACCCGGCCACCAGCCCATCACTTGCGTCCCCGTCACCCGCGTCCTGACCGAGGTGGGTGGGATCGACCTCCCACTTGCCGGAACCGTCCACCTCGCCGCCCGGTCACACGCACGGTCGCCGTACGCTTTCTCTCATGCGCCATGAGTGGCATCAGCTGAGCCATCCCGCGGTGGGTAGCCCGGGCCTGCAGACCAGCCGTCCGACCGTCGACTCCGCCGAGGACGCGGCCCTCGGCCTGGACCGCTGGCGGGAGCTGCCCCGCGAGCAGGTCCCACCGTGGTCCGACCCGGCCGCCGTCGCCGAGGTCTGCAAGGTGCTCGACACCGTGCCGTCGGTCGTCGCGCCCTACGAGGTGGACCAGCTCCGGCAGAAGCTGGCGCTGGTCTGCGAGGGCAAGGCGTTCCTGCTCCAGGGCGGTGACTGCGCCGAGACCTTCGCCGACAACACCGAGAGCCACCTGCTGGCCAACGCCCGCACCCTGTTGCAGATGGCGATCGTGCTCACCTACGGCGCGTCGCTGCCGGTGGTCAAGGTCGCCCGGGTCGCCGGCCAGTACACCAAGCCCCGCTCACTGCCGACCGACGCGCGGGGCCTGCCCGCGTACCGCGGCGACATGATCAACTCGCTGGAGGCCGATCCCGCCGCCCGCGTCGCCGACCCGCAGCGCATGATCCGGGCGTACGCCAACTCGGCCGCCGCGATGAACATGCTGCGGGCGTACCTCGCCGGTGGGCTCGCCGACCTGCACGCCGTGCACGACTGGAACAAGGGCTTCGTGCGGACCTCCCCGGCGGGGGAGCGCTACGAGGCGATCGCCCGGGAGATCGACCGGGCGTTGGCCTTCATCCGGGCCTGCGGGATGACCGACGACGAGGCGCTGCGGACCGTCACCCTCTACTGCTCCCACGAGGCCCTGGCCCTGGAGTACGACCGGGCGCTCACCCGGGTCTCCGACCGCCGGGCGTACGGGCTGTCCGGGCACTTCCTCTGGGTCGGCGAGCGCACCCGGCAGATCACCGGCGCGCACATCGACTTCATCTCCCGGATCGCCAACCCGATCGGCGTCAAGCTCGGCCCGACGACCTCACCGGACGAGGCGATCGAGCTGTGCGAGAAGCTCAATCCGGACAATGTCCCCGGCCGGCTCACGCTGATCAGCCGGATGGGCAACCACCGGGTCCGCGACGCCCTGCCGCCGATCGTGTCCAAGGTCACCGCCTCCGGCGCCAAGGTGGTCTGGCAGTGCGACCCGATGCACGGCAACACCCACGAGTCGTCCAACGGCTACAAGACCCGGCACTTCGACCGGATCGTCGACGAGGTGCTCGGCTACTTCGAGGTGCACCGGAGCCTGGACACCCACCCCGGTGGCATCCACGTCGAGTTGACCGGTGAGGACGTCACCGAGTGCCTCGGCGGCGCCCAGGGCATCGAGGACCTCGACCTGCCCGACCGGTACGAGACCGCCTGCGACCCGCGGCTGAACACCCAGCAGTCGCTGGAGCTGGCCTTCCTGGTAGCGGAGATGCTCCGTGGCTGACGCGAGGAGTGAGCTTGCGAGCCCCGCAGTCGGCAGCCGAAAAGGATGGCGCCGTGGCTGACGCGTTTGTGGACCTGCGTTCCGACACGGTGACCCGGCCGACCGCCGGGATGCGCGAGGCGATGGCCGCCGCTGAGGTCGGTGACGACGTCTACGGCGAGGACCCCACCGTCAACGCGCTGGAGGCGGAGGTCGCCGCGCTGTTCGGCCACGAGGCCGCGCTGTTCGCCCCGAGCGGGTCGATGGCCAACCAGATCGCCCTGCAACTGCTCGTGCCGCCCGGCGAGGAGCTGTTGTGCGACGCGGACGCGCACGTCGTCACGTACGAGATCGGGGCCGCCGCCGCGTACGGCGGAATCTCCTCGCGGACCTGGCCGACCGTCGGCGCGGACATCGACCCGGAGGTGGTCGCCCGGATGATCCGTCCGGACGGCTTCTTCGCCGTGCCCACCCGTGCGATCGCGGTCGAGCAGACCCACAACCGGGGTGGCGGCGGCGTGATCCCGCTGGACACCCTGCGGGAGCTGCGCGGCGTCGCCGACGACGCGGGGGTTGCGCTGCACTGCGACGGTGCCCGGATCTGGCACGCGCACGTTGCCGACGGGGTGTCGCTGACCGAGTACGGCCGGCTCTTCGACACGCTGTCCGTCTGCCTCTCCAAGGGGCTCGGCGCGCCGGTCGGCTCGCTGGTGGTGGGCAGCGCGGAGAAGATCGCTCGGGCCCGGATGATCCGCAAGCGGATGGGTGGCGGCATGCGCCAGGCCGGCATTCTCGCCGCCGCCGGCCGGTACGCGCTCGCGCACCACGTCGACCGGCTCGCCGAGGACCACGCGAGGGCGGCCCGGCTCGCCGAGGCGGTCGCGCCGTTCGGGGTGCTCGCCACCACGGTCCGCACCAACCTCGTTCCGCTGGACCTGACCAAGCACGCGCTGGACGCCCGCGCCCTGGCCGCCGCCGCGCGCCAGGAGGGCGTACTGATCTCGGTGCTCGGCCCCCGGGCCGCTCGTCTGGTCACCCACCTGGGTCTGGACGACGAGGGCCTGGACCACGCGCTGCGGGCCCTACCCCGGATCCTGGCAGCAGCCTGACCCCGAGGCGGTGATTGAGAGGCCCGGGGTCTGGCCGGCCGGCACCAGCGTAACGGATAACTAATCCGCTTATGCTACGTTGGAACGGATGACCCATCCATTTCAGGGGGCTCCGCATGCGCGACAGCATCACGGTGAACGGCACCCGGCGGACGTACGAGATCATCGGGTCCGCGGACGGTAACCCCGGACGCAGTCTCGTGCTCGTCTTCCACGGATCGAAACAGACCGGGGCCAAGCACCGAAAGTTCGTCGGCCGGGCCTACGACGCGTTCGCCGAGAGCGGCGCGGCGGTGGTGGTCTACCTCGACGGCCACAAGGGCAACTGGAACGACGCGCGGCGGGAGAGTTCCTTCCCGGCCCGCACCGACAACAGCGACGACGTCGGTTTTGTTCGGGCGCTGATCGAGAAGGTGGCCCTCAGCCACGGCATCGACCCCGCGCTGGTGTACGCGATCGGCTACTCCAACGGCGGCCAGATGGTGATCCGCCTGGCCCACGAAACTCCGGTGCTGATCGCCGGTGCGGCGGTGATCGCCGCGACCATGCCGGCACCCGAGAGCTTCCTGCTCGGCGACGCGTCACCCGCGCCCATGCCGGTCCTGTTGATCAACGGCACGAAGGACCGGATCGTCACGTACGCCGGTGGTGCGTACAGCTGGTGGGCACGCTTGGTCTTTAAGGTCGGCGGCCGCAACCTCTCCGCGCCCGAGTCCGCAGCCTATTTCGCCGCCCGTAACGGCATCACGGCGCAGCCCGAAGTCACAAAATTGCCGGCCGCGAACGCCGCGACCTCGATCGAACGCACCGAGTACCGGCAGCCCGGGCACCCGTCGGTGGCGCTCTACACCGTGCACGGTGGCGGGCACACCATCCCAGGGCCGGCCAAAGCGCCTGCCGTGCTGGGCAGGACCAACCAGGACGTGCAGACGGCCGGGCTCATCGACGAGTTCTTCGCCATCTCCACCCCGGCGCACCGCTGAGGGCGACCGGCCGGACCCGTGGGTTGATCTTAGGAAGGACGGCGGCCCAGGCGGCTGAGGATGGCGATGTCAGCGGCGTGGCCCAGCTGCTTCTCGCTCGGGGTCTCCACCACCACGGGGACGCCGGCGGTGGCCGGATGGGCCATCAGCTCGGCGAACGCCGGCTCGCCGATGGTGCCCTTGCCGATGTTCTCGTGCCGGTCCCGGGTGGAACCGCACAGATCCTTGGAATCGTTGGCGTGCACCAGCCGCAGCCGGTCGGCTCCCACGGTGGCCACCAGCGTGTCGAGGGTCGCGGTCATGCCGCCCTCGGCGGCCAGATCATGCCCCGCCGCCCAGGCGTGGCAGGTGTCGAAGCAGACGCCGAGCATCGGATGCCGGTCCACCGCGTCGAGGTAGGGCCCGAGCTGCTCGACCCGCGAGGCGAGGGAACGGCCGCCACCGGCGCTCGGCTCGACCAGCAGCATCGGTCCGCCGGCCTCGGCCGTCCAGTCGAGCAGGGGCAGCAGCTCCCGACGGACCTGCCGCATCGCCTCCTCGGCGTACCCCTCGTCGACCGCGCTGCCGGCGTGGAACACCACCGCCCGCGCGCCGATGGCCACGCCCCGGCGCAGCGCGTGCGCCAGTGTCAGCGCCGACTTCTCGACGGTTGCCGGGGTGGGTGAGCCCAGGTTGACCAGCAGCGAGGCGTGGATGAACGCCGGGATGCCCCGCTCGGCGCAGCCGTCGCGGAACAGCGCGTCCTGCGCCGGGTCACCCGGTGGCAGCGCCCAGCCCCGCGAGTTGGAGACGTACACCTGCACGGCTGCGGCGCCGGTCGCGTCCAGGTACGGCAGGGCGGCCCTGGCCAGCCCGCCGGAGGTCGGGGTGTGCGCGCCCACCGGCCGCGCCGAGACCGCCGTCATCAGAAGCACGTGATGACGACCGGGGTGCCCGGAGGCACCTGCGAATTCTCCCCGGGGGCCTGGATGCGGACCACGGCGTTCGGGTTGACGGCGACCGTCACCGGGAAGCTCTGGCTCTCCAACACCTGCTTGGCCTGCTGGCAGGGCAGGTCGATCACCCGGGGCACCACGACCAGCGGCGGACCCTTGCTGATCTCCAGCTTGACCTCGGTGCCCTTTTCCACGCCCCCACCGTCGGCCGGGCTCTGGCTGAGAATCTCGTCCTTGGGCTTGTCGGAGTCCTTGAAACTCTCCACCGGGACCAGGCCGAGCTGGCCCAGTTTGGTGCGCGCCTCAGTCAGGCTCTTGCCCACCAGGTTCGGCACCGTCACCGGCGCCCGGCCACGGCTCAGGATCAGCGTGATCTTCGTGCCCGGCTTGACCTCGGCGCCCACCTTCGGGTTGCTGTCCAGGACGACGCCGGCCGGCAGGGTGTCGTCATAGCGGGCGGTGCCCTTGGCGACCACCAGTTGGGCGTTGACCAGATCCGCCTCGGCCAGCTCGTACTCCTTGCCGATCACGTCCGGCACGGGGAAACGCTCCGGGCCCAGCGAGAGGGTCAGGGTGATCGTGCCGCCCTTGACGATCTTGCTCGACGACGCCGGGCTCTGCCCCAGCACGCTGTCCTTCGGGGCCTTCTCGTCGAAGCGCGGCTCCCCGTACGCCAGGGTCAGACCGGCGCGCTCGGCCTGGGCCTGCGCCTCGGCCTTGTTCAGGCTGACCAGTTGCGGGGCGGACGTGTAGCGGCCGACGCCGAACCACCAGCCACCGAGCGCGGCCACCAGGCCCAGCGCCACGACCACGGCCGCGAAGGCCAGGCGACCCTGGGAAGTGCCCAGGATCCTGGTGCGCAACTCGGCGAACCGCGCGGCCAGACCCTCGGCGGGCTCCGGGGCGGCCCGCCGGCGACCCGGGCCCTGCGCGCCGCCCTCGGGCAACCGCGCCCAGGTCGGCCGTTGCGCCGGGCGGATCGCGGCGACCATCATCGTCGGCTGGGAGGCCGGCGGCTCGTCGGTGATCCGCCGCAGGACAGCGGTGCTGGTGCTGTTGACGTTGCCCAACTGGTCCCGGGCCACCTGGACCTCGGCCAGCAGCGCGCCGGCGTCGGCGGGCCGGGCGGACGGGTCACGCCGGGTGGCGCGCTGCACCAGGGTGTCGAGGGCCGGTGGCAGGCCGGGCACCAGCGTCGAGGGCGCCGGCACGTCCCGGTCGACGTGCTGCCAGGCGACGTCCACGGGACGGCCCCCGTCGTACGGCACCCGACCGGTGAGCATCTCGAACAGCACGATGCCGGCGGAGTAGACGTCGGTACGCGGATCGGCCCGACCCTCGGTGACCAGCTCCGGGGCGACGTACGCCACGGTGGCCATCAGTTGGTTGCCCTGCTCGTCGTCGGCGCTGGCCTCGACCGCGCGGGCGAGCCCGAAGTCGGCCACCTTGACGACGCTGTCCACCAGGTTGGCGACACCTCCGGTGGGCGCTTCGGCGACCAGGACGTTCTCGGGCTTGACGTCGCGGTGCACGAGGCCGGCCCGGTGCGCGGCGGCGATCGCGGCGAGCATCTGCTCGGCGATGGCCAGCGCCTCGTCCGGGTTGAGTCGGCGTCGTTCGGCCAGCACGTCGCGCAGCGTGCGGCCACGGACGTACTCCATCACCAGGTACGGCAGGCCGGCGTGGGTGCCCTGGTCGTAGACCGCGACCACGTTCGGGTGGGTCAGCCGGGCGATGGTCTTGGCCTCGTCGGTGAACCGGGCCACGAAGTTGGCGACCCGGGCCCGCGCCTCGGGCGCCTGGGTCGGGTGAATGATCTTGACTGCGACGGTGCGCTCGAGGCGCTCGTCGGTGGCGGTGTACACGGTCGCCATGCCACCACGGGCCACGCGACCGCGAATGCGGTAGCGCCCGTCGATCAGCGAGCCCAGCAACGTGTCGGCGACCTGTGTGTCCATCGGCAGGGAGTCTATGTGTCTAGGGGGTGGGAGTTGAACAGGATGCTACAGCCCGAGGACGTACCGGTCCGTCCCGTCATGGGCCGGCATCCCGGCGCCAGCCCTGATCCGCTGGTCACCGAGGGTCGTGCGGGGTGCCGATGGTTCCCGCCCCCGACGGCGTGGCAGGGTAATCGGGTGACCGAATCCGTACCCGACCCCGAGCTCGCCGGCCCCACCGACCCGTCCGGCTGGCTCACCCTGCCCGACGTCGCCGAGCGGCTCGACGTGTCGATCAGCAAGGTCCACCAGATGATCCGCGACCGGGAGCTGTTGGCGGTCCGCCGCGACGGCGTACGCCGGATACCCGCGGACCTGGTGGCCAACGCGACAGTCCTCAAACACCTGCCCGGTGTGCTCAACCTGCTGGCCGACAACGGCTACGACGACGAGGCAGCGCTGCGCTGGCTCTACGAGCGGGACGACACGCTCCCCGGCGACACCCCCGCCGCGGCCCTCTCCGGCGACCAGGCCCGCGAGATCAAACGCCGCGCCCAAGCCCTGGGCTTCTAACTCGAAAATCGAACCGTGCGTAGACACGCGGCAGCATCCCGCGTCGCGAAGCGGCGTGGGATGGGTTGTGGTG
>NZ_JBNCKS010000028.1:0-91138 GCF_049841635.1 Micromonospora sp. DT44
ATCTTCCCGAACCGGGCGGCGATCATCCGCCTCGTCGGCGCCGTCCTCGCCGAACAGACCGACGAATGGACCGAAGGACGCCGCTACATGGGCTTGGAACTCCTCGCCAAAGCCCGCCACATCATCGTCGAGCCGGACCAACACGACACCGACCACGCCGATCCCAGCCCAATCGCCGCCTAACATCAAACCGGATCCCGCGATGGCCGTCTCTTACACCACCAGCGCGGACGTGACCCCCGCTTACCGCGCACAACCCGGGTGCTGGTCATCGACACCATGACTCGTCCACAGGTTGAACTGTCCTTCATCGTCTCGGCGCAGAACACCAGACCCGACAGCTCGTACTTCCTGGCGGTGCCGTTGCTGAACCCCTTAGCTTGCGCTCCCCGCCCCAACGGCACCCACCAGCACTGACTTTCGTCAGGTCGCCCGGGTCAGCGGATGTAGTCCTCCAGCAGCGCCGGGGTGAGCCCGGCCCGGTGAATGGCCTTCAACGCCGCCAGGAGGTCGTCCATCAGCGCCGGCCTGAAGTGCATCAGCAGCACGTCGCCGGGCTGGACCATCTTCTCCGGGGTCTGGTAGCGCACCTTGCCCTCGTGGACCGTCTCCGACCAGTGCAGGACCGCCTTCGCGCCGCAGTCTCGCGCGGCCCGGAGCGTGGTGCCGTCGTACTCGCCGAACGGTGGGCGGAACAGGGTCGCCCGCTGGCCGAACAGCGCCTGGAGTTTGTCCGCCGACCCGCAGATCTCCTGCTTCTGGTAGTCGTACGACCGGCCGGCCAGCGAGTTGTGCCGGATGGTGTGGTTCTCCACGACCCCACCGGCGATCTGGATCTGGCGGAAGTAGACGTCGTGCTCCTCGGCGGCCGGCGAGTTCAGGAACATGGTGACCGGGATGTGCGCGCGGGCGATGAAGTCGGGCACCGCCGGCGGTCGGGCCAGCCCACCGTCGTCGATGGTGATGAAGGCGACCTTCTGGTCGGTCGGCACGCGGTGCCAGAACGGGATCGCACCCGTCACCGGCAGCGGCACCGGTTGCGGTAGCGGCGCTGCGGGGAAGACCGGCGCCTGCGACACGTACCAGTCCAGGGTCCCGCGTGCCGGCGGGGCGGTCGGCGACGGTGACGCGGTCGGGGACGGTGACGCGGACGGCGAGGCCGACGGGCTCGGCTGGGCCGCGATCTGCCGGGCGTGGAACGCGGGTCCGGCTGCGCAGGCACTCAGCGCCAGCAGGGCCAGAAGCGTTGTGGCGGCGATGATCCGACGGGTGGGGGTGACGGACACGCCCGGAAACATACCGGGCGATTGTCAGGATCCGGTCAGCCCGGTACGTCCGATTGCCGTCGGACCACGAAGGCGTCCGGCATCCGGAAGGTGAGATTGTCCGGGCACCACGGCGGACGGATCACCGTCACCCCGTCGAGCAGCGGCGCGGCCTCGGCCACCACGACGGCCGCCTCCATGCGGGCCAGGACGTCGCCGACGCACCGGTGCGCCCCCGCCCCGAACGCCAGGTGCCGCCGCGACCCGCGCTGCCCGGAAACGAAATCGTCCGGCGCGTCGACGACCGCCGGGTCGCGACCGGCGCGGGCCAGCCACAGCACGATGCTGGTGCCCGCCGGCACGGCCGTGTCGCCGAGAATGCCGTCCGCCGCCGCCACACGCCGCCAGGTGACGATGGGCGGTTCGAGGCGGAGGCCCTCCTCGACGATGTCGGCCACCGCGACGTCGCCGGCGCGCAGCGCGGCGCGTACCGCCGGTTCGCCGGCCAGCCGGTGCAGCAGCAGGGTGAGGAACTGCGAGGTGGTCTCCTGTCCGGCGACCAGCAGGAAGAAGAGCGCGCCGACCACCACGTCGGGCGGATGCCCGGCGGCGCGCAGCTCGGCGGCCAGGCCGCCGCCGGTGGCCGCGAACTCCCGCAGTACGTGGTGGAAGCGGCCCACCTCGGCGGCGAGCGCCACCTGTCGGTCGGCGTCCAGCGGCGCCCAGAACAGCTCCAGCGCCGCCCGGGCGAACTCCTTGACCGCGCCGACCGGCGCGTCCGGCAGGTCGACCAGCCGGGCCAGTACCAGCAGGGGCAGGTCGGCGGCGAGGTCCGCGTACAGGTCGACCGGCGCGCCGCTGTGGAGCGTGGTCCGTAGCCGGGTGACCCGTTCCCGGACCAGGGCCGTGAGCCAGGGGCGCTGCGCGGCGACCTTCGCGGGGTGCAGCGCGTCCGCCACGATGCCCCGGATCTGAGGATGGCTGACGCCGGAGTTGTTCGCCAGGGTCGGCGGCAACCGGAACCGGTGCCCGGCGAGCACCCGCAGCGCGGGCACCGGCATCGGGGTCACCGCGTCCAGGGCGTTGTCCGGCCGGTAGCGCTCCGGATCGGCGAGGACCTGGCGGACCAGCGCGTGGCGGGTGACGACGAGGTGGCGTACGCCGACGTGGTCGGTCACCTCGGCGATGTCCGGCCAGGGTGCCTCGACCGCGGACGACCAGCCGGAGAAGAGCACGCCGACACGCTAGCCGGCAGCTCCGGGCAGGCCCGGGCGCAACCGCCAGACGGTGGTGCGCTTCACGCGAACGCTCTCCAGGGCCTCCGGCACCGGTACGTCGTAGCTGGCCAGCTCGTCGAAGCGATCCCGGGGCAGGAACGCCCGGCCGGGGTCACCGACCAGCGCCGGCGCCCCGGCCCGGGTGGCGCGCAGCAGGAACCGCAGTACCCGTCGGGCCATCGCGTCGCTGTAGAAGACGTCCCCGGCGAGCACCACCTCGGCGTCGCCCGCGTCGCCGTCGAGGATGTCGGCGAACTCAACGTCGACGCGTACCCCGTTGGCTTCGGCATTGAGCGCGACGGCCGCGACCGCCAGTTCGTCGACCTCGACGGCGCGCACGGAGGCCGCGCCGGCCCGGGCGGCGGCGATGGCCACCAGGCCGGAGCCGGAGGCGAGGTCGAGCACCCGCCGCCCGGCGACCAGCTCCGGATGGTCGGTGACGTAGCGGGCCAGCGCCTGCCCGCCGGCCCACGCGAAGGCCCAGAACGGCGGCGGCCGGTCGGTGGAGAACTGGCCCTCGGTCAACTCCCAGAGCCCGATCGGCTCGTCCGCCTGGTGCAGACGCACCTCGGGGACGAAGGGGACCGGGGTCAGCCGGGCGTGCAGCCGGACGAACGTGCTGGAGAGCTCGGACACCTGCCCGATTGTTCCAGCGACCCGACGCCCGGCGTGTCGCGGGGGAGTGGTGACGGGTTCACCACTGTCGGTGAAATGACCCCTCATCCTTGTCGTCCGGTGCGAAGACACCCCTCTGTGTGATCCGCCCGTTTCCTCCTAGCGTCTCCCTACAGGGACGAGAAGGAACGAGGTGGTGGTGATCGTGTGGCGGTACGCGCTGCGGCTCGGGGCGTTGGTTGCCGGCAGTGCCGGGGTGGTGCTCACCCTGGCGGCGCCGGCGCAGGCGGCGTTCGCCACCGAGATCGGCGGCCTGCCGGCCCGGTTCACCGCCGGCGACCAGGTGCGCACGATCTCCGCGGTGGTCTCGCAGACGGACCGGCGCGGCGGGTGCGCGAAGGTGCGCTGGTCGATGGTGCTGCGGGTGGAGGGCATCCGGCTCGACCAGGTGAAGATGGACCGGGTGGAGGAGAACGGCGACTTCCCGGTGGAGATCCGGACCGAGAGTGACGTGGCCCGGTTGACCGACCGGCAACTCGACCCGGGCACTCTCTGCCCGGGCCGCACGGTGACCGCCCGCTACCGGGTGGCCTTCGATGAGGACGTCACGCAGGGGCGGGTCACCCTCGCCGCCGAGGCGTACGACGCCAACCTGCGCCTCTTGGCCCGCCAGACCGCCACCCGATCGGTGGTGGGAGCGAGCGGCGCCGGAGCCCGTACGCCGACGCCGAGCCCGACCCCCGCGCAGCCGAGCGACCCACCGAGCGAACCGGCGCAGGAGGAGAGCACCCAGGCCGAGGAACCGGTCGCGGAGCAGCCGGTCGACGCGGCGCCACCGTCGGCCGGCCGGCCGGTCGCGCAGACCGGCGGGTTCGGTGTGGTGCAGGCGGCGTTCCTGCTCGGCGGGTTGCTGCTCTCGCTCGGGGTGGGCCTGCTGCTGCGACTGCGCCACCTGACCCGCGCAGCGAACAAGGAGACCGAGGACCCGCCGGTGGACCGGCTCTGGGAGCGGCCCGCGCCGACCGGGAGCTGGCACCCGGCACGCCGCTGATCGGGGGTTGTCGGGGCCGGCGGTTCCCCGCCGGCCCCGACGGTGTCACTTCGCGAACGCCTGGAACTCGGCGATCCTGACCTGGGCACGGGACGGGCTGGCCGTGGCGCAGTCGGTCGTCGTGGCCGGGTCGTCGTCCTGCTCACCGGCGTACTGCGGTCCGCCGGTGCACTGACTGGCCAGCACCTCCAAGCGCAGGTGGGTGGCGGTGGTGGTCGGGACCGCGAACGAGCGCAGGTTGATGTCGCGGCTGTACGCCCGGTACGCCCCGCCGGGGAACGCATCGGCCGCGCTGGTGTAGATGCGCCGCCAGCGCGCCGGGTCGGCGCAGTCGGTGGTGGTCGCGTCGCAGGCGGACACGGCGAACGAGCGCAGCGCGCTGAGCGCGTTCTGACTGCCCGTGTCCGCGTCCCCGACGATCGCGGGTCGCAGCATCGCGCTGACGTTCACGCGCTTGACCACCTGTGGGGCGTCACCGGCCAGCGCCACGGTGAGCTGCTTGCCGGCCACCCCGTCCAGCGAGGCCCAGTTCGTCGCCTCGGTGTCGTCGGCCACCCGGTCCAGGTTGACCCCGTCACCGCTGATCGTCGCGCCGGACGCCGTGGACGCGAGGTTGCGGCTCATCCGCAGGTCCACGTAGCCAGCCTTGCCGGCGTCGGCGACCACGCTGAGCCGCTGGTGCCCGAAGCCGGGCGCGACGGCCACCAGGTCGTACGTGCCGGCGACCATCTCCACCGTGTCCGGGATCGGCGTCGCCGGGTCGGTGTCGGCCATCGGTACGGCCCGTGCCTCGTACGCCCCGACGTACACCCGGATCGGCGCGTCGGCGCTGTCCCCACGGGGGCGCAGGGTGAGTGTCGCGTTGCCGCCCCGTGGCGAGGCGAAGCTCGGCGTCGGGTCGGTGTCCGCGGCGCCGTTGGTGGCGGCGTCCCGGCCCATCCCGGAGCGGGCGAACTCGGCCCAGATCAGGTCCTGGTTCGCGCCGCCGAAGCGCAGCAGGTCGGCGGTGAGCATGTTGTCCCGCATGTCCAGCATGCTGACCTGGCTGGCCGCCTGGAGCAGGAACGAGTCGAAGACCAGCTGCGACCAGCGCCGGTTGCCCGGGCACTTGTCGGCGGGCACCGTGCCCTGCGCGCACTCCCGCTGCCGCTGCGGGGTGCCCAGGCCGTACCGCTTGACCAGCGCGGCGCGTACCCGGTAGTTGGTCGCGCCCCAGATCTCGCCGTCGGCGTGCACGGCCGGGCCGGCGGTGTTGTAGCCGATGTCGGAGTAGTTCAGCGGGCTGCGGCTCAGGTCGTAGTTGCGGATGCCGCTGACCAGGTTGCCAGTGACGTAGCCGCCGGTGACGAAGGGCGTTTCGCCGGGAGCGCGCAGGCCGTTCTGGTAGAGGTACTCCGCGGCCATCAGGTCGCCCCACGACTCGCCCATCGCACCGCCCTGGTGGCCGCTGATCCCGCTGTCCGGGCCGGCGATCATCCGGTTGGTGATCGCGTGGGTGTACTCGTGGCCGATCACCGTCATGTCGTAGTCGCCGTCCACGCACGGCGGGTACGGGCCACCGGCCTGCGGCTGCCACAGGTACATGTTGGTGGTCGGCGGCAGACCGTCGCGCGGGGTGCCCTGGTTGGCGTTGTTGCGGTTGCCGGTCAGCGCGCCCTGCTGGGCGCGCCCCTGCTCGGCGTCGCCGCCGAGTCCGGACGGGGTGAGGTTGACGGCCTGGAGGTTCCACGCCGACTCGGTGAAGCCGAGCTGGTACGCCCAGTCGTGCATGCGGTTGTGCATGACGAACAGGTTTGCGATCGCCGCGTCCGCGTCGTTGCGCCGCGTGGACGTGAACACCTCCGGGTTGCACCTCGCCTGGTGCCACTGGTCGGTGAACGGGTACTCGTAGCGGCGCTCCGGGCTGGGTGTGGCCGGCACGACCGGGGTGTTGTTGCCCCAGGAGAGCACGGTGTTCGCCGAGTTGCCGCGCGAGGTGAAGGTGGGTGTGCCGGTGGCCGCGTCGACGTCCCACGGCTGCCCGGTGGCCGGGTCACGGAACGCCGCCTGGCAGTCGGGGGCCGGGTCGCCGCACCAGCGGACCCGGGGGTCCTGGCCGGCGGCGAGGTCGCGGGGTGGGGTGGCCGGGAAGACCGCCCAGCTCGGGTTGTCCGAGTCGAAGTCGACGAGGTCCTCGCGGACCAGCACCTTGCCCGTGCTGCCGTCCACGTAGCTGGTGAACGCCGCCGGGTGGTCGGCGTCCGCGCCGATCATGGTCACCTCGTAGGCGGCCCGGGGTCCGTCCAGCGGGGTGGGCACGGCCGCGGCCCGCACGGTGTGGCTGGCCACGGCCGTCGGGCTCAACCCGGCGCCGGCGAGCGCGTCGGCGTACGCCTGCTCGGCGGTGCGGGTCGCGGGGGCGGGCGCGCGGGTGTCCCGGGCCAGCGAGGAGTTGACGGCGAGCACCGAGCCGCCGCTGACCGCGAGCGTGACCAGACCGTCGTGACCGGCCGGCAGGTCACCGAAGCGTTGCCGCAGGGTCACCACCGCACCGCTGCCGATCGGCCGGACCAGCACCCGGTCCAGGTCGGCGACCGTCGCGGCGTCCATGCCGTACAGGTCGCGGTTGGCGGTCAGGTAGGCGCGCGCGGCGGCCTCCGGGTCCGCGGGCAGTCCGGTGGCGAGGGGGGTACGACCGGGGCCGAGCGCCTGGGGGGTGCCGAGCCGGTTCCACCGCGCGTCGGGGTCCGCCGCGCGGGCCAGCCCGCGCTGCCGGGCGTCGGGTGCCGCCGTACCGGTGCGGTTGTCGAGGTCGGCGGGCTGGTGCCCCTCGGCGAACGGCCCGGACGTGCGCTCGGCGGGAGCGGCGGCGGGTGCGGCGTTGCTCGTGCCGGTGGGTAGCAGCGCGGCGAGGGTCGCCGTCGTCGCCAGGACGGCGATGAGCCGGCGTCGACGCCGGCTCATCGGGGGTGACCACTCCGGTTGTGGCACGGGACCTCCTTGTGGGAGCGGGATGGCCGGCGGCCGCCGACCGGCGATGCGCGGTGACGCATGCGCATCTGTGGATATCAGCCGTCCGAGGAAGCGGCAAGGTCTCGGGCCGGTCGACTCGCCAAATGATCGAGATATGTCGACTTTACAAAATGCTCTCTCTTGTAAAAGGCAGTGATGGGTGTCACAGTCGGTCCATGGCCGTCGACACCGCACCGACCGTCGGACCCGTCGCCTGGCGGGACCGGCGCAAACCCCTCTGGCCGCTCGCGCTGCTGGTGCCGGCGCTACCCTTCGCCGGCCTCGCGCTGTGGCGGAGCACCGGCGGCGCCTGGGCGTGGTGGCTCACCCCGGTCGTCGTGTTCGGTCTGATCCCGGTGATCGACCTGCTCATCGGCGACGACCGGCGCAACCCTCCCGAGGAGGCGGTACCCCGGCTGGCCGCCGACGGCTACTACCGCTGGCTGACCTACCTCTACCTGCCGGCCCAGTACGCCGCCCTGGTGGCCTGCTGCGCGGTGTGGACCCACGACAGCCTCTCGGTCGTCGGTGCCGCCGGCCTGGTCGCCACCGTCGGAGTGGTCGACGGCATCGCCATCAACACCGCCCACGAACTGGGCCACAAACGCGAGCGGGTGGAGCGGTGGCTGTCCAGGGTGGCACTCGCGCCGGCCGCCTACGGGCACTTCCACGTCGAGCACAACCGTGGCCACCACGTACGGGTCGCCACCCCGGAGGATCCGGCCAGCTCCCGACTGGGGGAGAGCATCTGGGCGTTCTGGCCGCGTACCGTCCTCGGCAGCCTCCGCTCGGCCTGGCGGTTGGAGGCCAGCCGGTTCCGCCTTCGCGGCCGGACCCCCTGGACGTACCGCAACGACGTGCTCAACGCCTGGGCGATGACCGTGGCGCTGTACGCGGCGCTCGCCGTGCACTTCGGCCCGGCGGTGCTGCCGTTCCTGGCGCTGCAGGCGCTGGTCGGCTTCTCCCTGCTGGAGGTCGTCAACTATCTGGAGCACTACGGGCTGGCCCGGCAGCGCACCGCGACCGGGCGTTACGAGAAGGTCGACGCCCGGCACAGTTGGAACAGCGACCGCACGGTCACCAACGTCTTCCTCTTCCAGCTTCAGCGACACAGCGACCATCACGCGAACCCGTTGCGCCGCTACCAGACGCTGCGCAGCTACGACACGTCACCGCAGCTGCCCGCCGGGTACGCGACGATGGTGGTCGTGGCGCTGTTCCCACCACTCTGGCGACGGGTGATGGACCACCGGGTGCTCGCCCACTACGGCGGCGACCGGGCGCTGGCCAACACCGGACCCCGACGGTGACGGCTCAGTCGCCGGGCGCCCAGTCGGGGTCGCGTCAGTCGCCGGGCGCCCAGTCCGGGTCGCGTCAGTCGCCGGGCGACCAGTCCGGGTCGCGGCCGAAGGCGGCCAACAGCTGATCCTGCTCGTCGGCGCCGGCGGGCACCTGTGCCGCGTCCCGGACCAGCTTGTCGCGTCGGTAGTCGTCGACCCGGCCGGCGAACCACTGGGCGCACACGTGCACCGCGTCCGGGTCGAACCGTGGGTCGGCGCCGATCGCCACCGCCAGGTCCCAGCCGTGGATCAGGTGTTCGGCGAGGAGCTGTTGGACGTACTCGGCGGCCGGGGTCGGGCCGGCCGACAGGTGCACGGTGCGGTCGATCGTGCCGGGGTGGGTGACGGCGACCTCGGCCTGCGCGGCGGCCTCCCGCGCCGTCGTGATCGGGTCGGCGCCGAGCACGTCACCGTCGAAGCGGTCGCCGACCTCGTCGAGGGTGCGGCCGGCGAGCAGGGGAACGCTCCACCGGTCCTCGCCGACCACGTGGTTGACCAGGGTCCGGACGTCCCAGTCGGGGCAGGGTGTCTCCTCCGACCACTGGTCGGGCCCGATCTGGTCCACCCGGTCGACAAACTCGGCCAGGCTCCGGCGGTACGCGTCGAGCAGATCCATGCCGTCGATTGTTCCGTTCGGCACGCCGGCCGGAGCCGTTTTGCCCGGCCTGGCGTATGGCGCGGTCGGCCGCTCAGTCCAGGTCGGTCGGGTCCAGACCCAGCTCGCGGGCGGTGACCAGGCGTACCCACTCCCCGAACTGTCGCCGGGAGATGACCCGGTCGTGCACCGCGAGCTGCACGGCGAGGCCGTCCATGACCGCGCTGATCCGCCAGGCGGCCCCGTCCGGGTCGGCGCACTGGAAGGTGCCGTCGGCGACCCCGGTGGAGATCACGGCGGCGAGATCCTGTCGCCACCGTAGGTCGAGCCGGCGGGACACCTTCTCCAGCTCGGGGGTGCGCAGCGACTCGGACCAGCCGTCGATCCACATCGACCAGGAGATCGCCCGGCCGGCCGGGGTGTAGAGCTTGAGGATCCGGCGGAGCTTCGTCAGCGGTGGCGCGGAGGAGCGGGTGACCGCGTCCAGCCGGGCCAGATCCTGCTCGACGGCGTACGCGAAGGCCTGCGCGAGCAGCCGATCCTTCGTGGCAAAGTGGTAGAACACCAGTGCCTGGCTCACCCCGGCGGCCTGCGCCACGTCGGCGGTTCGTGTGTTGGCCAGACCGCGCTCCACGATCACGTCGCAGGCCGTGCGCAGCAGGGCATCCAGGCGGATCTCGGCCGCACGTCTCGTCACGACCGTTACCGTAGCCCATCGACCCGAACACGAACAGTTACCGCTACCGTCCGATTCGTGGGGTAAGAGTCGGAAGTTGGACACTTTCCAGGGGCGCCGTGGCTCGTTCACCTGGTGGAGTTCGGCGAGGTGGGCGGCGCGCCGTCGAAGTGCCCCGCCGGCCATGCGCCGCGCAGGCGCCAACCGTCGGGATGATGCCGGAGTGTGACGGCCGAGGGTCAATTGAGACATCAGGTCAGCTGACTAGGAAGCCCGCCGTCGGTGGTGGCCGTCTCCCCGTGCGGCGTCGCACCGGGCGGGATGGGACGCGCCGACACGGACCCCGATTTGGCAGTCGTTCGCCGCTCGGCTAAAGTTCTCATCCGTCACCCGGGAACACCGGGGGCGTGCGGACGTAGCGCAGCTGGTAGCGCATCACCTTGCCAAGGTGAGGGTCGCGGGTTCGAATCCCGTCGTCCGCTCGGAGCTGCCGCCACGCATGACGGGGGCAACCTCGGTGGGGTGGCCGAGAGGCGAGGCAACGGCCTGCAAAGCCGTGTACGCGGGTTCAAATCCCGTCCCCACCTCGGCAAAGAGCACGGGCGATTGGCGCAGTGGGAGCGCGCTTCCTTGACACGGAAGAGGTCACTGGTTCAAACCCAGTATCGCCCACCAGCTGTACGACGTGATCGTTGAGGCCCGTCACCGGATCCGGTGACGGGCCTCAACGCTGTTTTTAAAAGAGAGCTGGCGGCCCGCCCGCACGAAACAGACCTACTCGCCGGCGCGGAGCACCTCGCTCAACCGGTCGCGTCGTCGCAGCGCCGACTCGACGGGTACGACGGTGGCGGCCGCCGCCAGCAGCGCCGCGCCCAGCAGGGCGAGCAACCACCACGGCAGGATCGCCGCCGGGTCGTCGGCCTGGCCGGTGAGCAGCCGCAGGTCGAGAGGGCCGAGCGTCGCGCGTGCGAGCAGGGCCCCGAGGAGCGGGCCGCAGACCGCGACCACCGCGACCGGCGGCAGCAGCTCTCCGGCGGCCACCCAGCGGGCGTCGCGTGGCCGCAGCCCGAGGGTCCGCAGCCGGGTGAGGGTCTGCCACCGTTCGGAGGCCCCGGCGGCGGCGGCGAGCGCCAGGCCGAGGAGCCCCAGCGCCAGCAGCACCGCGGCGGCGGCCCACGTCAGCCGTAGGAGCCCTGCGGTCAGCGGAGCCGCTCGTTGCGTCCGCAGGACGTCGGCGCGCGACACGACATCGGCCGCGACGCCGCTGTTCGACACCGCCCGCGCCGCGCCGGGACCGGTCACCCAGACCGTGTTCGGAACGGCGGGCAGGCCAGCGGTGGCGAGAGCCGCGGCGTCCACGAGCACGACGTCGTCGGCGCCGCCGACCGAGGGCGCGGTACCGACCACGGTGAGGTGGATGGCCGGGGCGTCGGCCCGGGGTAGCTGCAACCGCGTGCCGGCCGGCAGCTCGCCGTCGCTCGATCGGACCAGCGCGGGAACCTCTCCGGGACCGGGACCGGGCGTCGTGAGCCGGGCCAGCGCGGGCGCGTCGGGCAGCGGGGTGGTGGCCAACAGGCGCTGGAACGCTTCGGCGTCCACGATGACCAGGCGCGGGGCGAATGGTGTCGAGTCCGTGAAGACGCGCGCCGAGTCGGTGACCTGCGCGACGACGACCTGTCCTACCCCCGGAGCGGCGGCGATCTGCTCGGCGATGGCGGGCGTGCCGGCCTTGGCGTCCGCGGCGACGTCGAGGCGGGCGTCGGCGCCGACGGTGCTCCACGCGCCGTCGGCGAGGCCCCGGTTGACGGTGGAGCCGAGGATGAGCGCGAACGACGCGAGCGCCGTGGCGCTCACCAGCACCAGTAGCGGCAGCGCGCGCCCTGCCGTCGTGAGCGCCCGGGCGGCACCGAAGACGGCCAGCGGGCGGCGCGAGCGCAGGGCCTGGCGGAGCGCGAGCCGCGCGCCCAGGGGGAGCAGTCGGATCAGGACGAGCGCGCCCACGAGCGCGCCCAGTGCGACGGCGCTGACCGGCAGGATCACGTCCCCGGTCACCTCGCCGGTGTCGCCGTCGGAGGTGACCGGCAGGAGCCCGCGGTGGTGCAGTGTGACGAGGGCGGCGACCGCGCCGATCAGGACAGCGGCCTCCACGACGGCGCGGCGCAACTGCCCGGTGGCCCGCACCCAGCGCCGAGCGGACGGGTTGGCGGGCTGACGCCGATCCCGGCTGGCGCGGCCGGCGGCCAGGGTGCCGAACGCCGGCCCGGCGACGGCACCGGCGAGGACCACGGGAATGGCCCAGCTCCACGAGACGCCCGGCGCCACCACGCGGGCGAGCGCGAGCCCGACCGCAGCGGCCGACAGGGACACCACTGTTGACTCGATGGCCAGTTCCACGCCGAGGTCGGGTAACGCCGCCCCCCGCTGCCGAGCGGCGCTCAGCGCCAGGGTTCGGCGGCGGACCAGCAGGTCGGCGGCGAGCAGCAGGACCAGGACCGTGGCGGTCAGCACGCCGGTGAGCAACACGGCCGCCTGCGCCCGTACGGCGTTGACCCGGGCGCGGGTCGCGCGCAGGGTGGCGTCGAGCTGCGACTCCCACTTCAGGGAGTCGTCGCGGGCGCCCGACGAGCCGGAAGCCGCCTTGAGCGTGACCACCTGGTTGACCAGGGTTGCGCTGGTGGCCCAGGTGAGCGCGTCGGGGTCGGGGGCGAAGTGGATAGCGCGCCGCAGTTGGTCCTCGTCGACGGCGAGACGGGCGTCCGGCAGCGAGTCGCGCGACAGCAGACCCGCGAACCGGGTGATCCCCACGCCGTCGGCGCCGGGCACGGGGCGCCGGAGCGCCGGGGCGAGTCGCCAGGCGGGGTCGGCGGCGTCCGTGGGTCGGTAGATCCCGCTGATCCGGAGGTCCTTGTCACGCCCTCGGCTGTCCTTGGCCGGGATCCGGTCGCCGGGGCCGACATCGAGGGCGGCGGCGTCCGACTCGGAGATGCCGACCTGCACCGGCCAGGGCGGTCCCTGGTAGGGGACTTCGACGAACCCGTCGGGGACGGCCCCGGCGGGCGCGTTTCCGGCGACCCAGGTCACCTCCGGGCCGCCGGCGTCACCGGCCAGGTAGGTGAACTGGAAGGTACGCGGCGCGGTGCCGTCGGTGATGCTCAGGACCGGGCCGTCGACGACGGCGATGGGCGGGAGCAGCGCGGCGTCCAGGTCGGGCCCGAGCGCGTACGTCGCCCGGACACGGAAGTCGTCGACCTCCTTGGCGAGGTTGGCCATCCGTACCCGCCCACCCGTCGGACCGTCGTCGCGTTCCCAGTCGGCGTGTGCGAGGACGTTCGCGTCGTCGCTGCCGCGGCGGACGCTGTCCTGGACGGTCTTGTCGGCGGCCGCGCCAAGCAGCACCGGCACGGCCCCGGCGAGCAGCGCGACAGCAGCGATGACGGCTGCGGAGAGCAGCAGCGGGCCGGCGTCGGCCCGGCTCCGGCCGCGGACGCTGGGCCAGTGCGGCGCCGGGAACCGGCGCGTCAACTGCTTCACGGCGCCACCCGCAGGTGCGCGGCGTCGGCCCGGCGGACCTGGATGCCGACCACGGCGGCGACCGCCAGCAGACACCCGACCAGCAGTACGGCGAGCAGCGCGGCCTCGGCCGGCCACGGCCAGTGTGGCTGGGCGGCCGGGACGGGCGCGGCGCCGGTGTCGGAGCGTACGAGCAGGGGAGCGACGAGGCGGGTGGCCAGCGCGCCGACGGCCGCGCCCGCCGCGAGCAGCGGCAGCAGAACGCCGGCGTGCTGGCCGAGCAGCACGGCCCGGATGCCGCGCCGGGACATCCCCAGACCGCGCAACCGCGCCACCTCGACGGCGCGGAGCTGCAGGTCGCAGGTGACGTGCAGGACGACGCCGGCGAGCAGCAGCAGGGCCGCGGCCGGTACGACGAGCCGGAGCGCGCCCGGCAGCCCGGCGCGCAGCGGGCCGCCGAGGAGGCGGGCGGTCTCCACCTCGCGGGTCGTGACGGTGCCCAGGTGCAGGGCGGTGGCCCGCTCGGCGGCGCCGGGGCCGGCCGGGTGACCGACCCACCAGGCGTCGACCGGGAACGTGAGGTCACCGGCGAGCACACGCGCGCGGGACAGCGCGTCCAGGTCGGCCAGGACGGCGACGGCCCCGGGGGCGGACGGTACGGCCCGCACGACCTCGGAGACGACGACCGGGACGGGCGTGGTGCCGACCGTGATGCTGAGCTTGCTGCCGGGGTGGACGCCGACCTCGCTGGCGAAGCGGGCGGAGACGGCGACCGGCACCTCACCGGGGTCCGGGAAGGCGGTGGCGACGAGGGTCCGGGCGGCATCGTCGGCGCCGTCGAGCTCGACGGTCGCGGCCATCCGCAGCGCGGTTCCGGTCGGCGTGGGGGACAGCCGGACGTTCAGGTCGCTCAGCTTGCTCGGCACCGGCGGAGCGGACGTGGCGGTCCAGTCCGATCCGTCGGTGGACGCCGCCGGCGGCACGGTCAGCGTGACGGCTACGGCCACGGGTCCGGCGGCTACGGGTTCGTCGCCGAAGTCGGCGGCGACCGGTAGCGCGACCGCGACGAGGCGCAGCCCGTCGGCCGTCGCGCAGGCAGGTAGCCGCACCTCGCGGCCGTCGAGCGGTACGGCGGGACCGGTGCAGGACGTGCGGAGGCCGGTGACGTCCTGCAGCAGCAGCCGGGGCGTCACGGTGAGCGGGGTGTCGCCGGCCGCCGTTCCGCTGAGTACGAGCGGTGCGCCGGCCGGGACGGCGAGGCCGGTGACCCGGGTTGGTGGTGCCAGCGCGGCACCCACGTCCGCCCATTCGCGGTCGTTGTCCAGCTGCCCGCGAAGCAGCGCGTCGGCGCGGGTGGTGTCAACGGCGACCAGGCGTGGCGCTTCGCCGGAGGTCCCGAGCCACTGACCGACAGCGATACCGCGGTCGAGGACCGGACTCACCGCCCCCGCGGTGGCCGCGCTGACGAGCGCGCCTTCGCCGGCCGAGGGCGACGTGCTGAGGGTGAGCGCCAGGTCGGTGCCGACCGAGAGCGCGGCCTGGTCGCGCTGCGACTGGTGCCAGGTGGCGTCGAAGGCCAGGCCGAAGGTTCCGGCCGCGCAGGCCAGCCCGACGAGCAGGCCGGCGGCGACCGCCTGGGGCCGGCGGGCGCTCTCGGCGACCGCCAGCGGAAGCGCCAGGCCGCGGGCGCGGTAGGCCAGGCGGTCGGCGCCGCGCAGGGCGGGCAGCACCACCCGGAGCGCCAGGGCGGCGCCGGCGGTGAGCAGGAGCGCCGGAGCGAGCACCCGGACCGCGTCGGCGCGCGGGCTGGCGGCGGTGGGCTGCGCGTACAGCTGCCACCATCCGACGGCGGCGAACACCGCGAGCAGCAGGTCGGCGCCGGAGCGGGCCAGCAGTTCGCGGCGGGTGCGCCGCTCGCCGGCGGCCGGGACGGGACGGATTGCCAGGACGGTGAGGACGGCGGCGAGCAGCAGCGTGCCCCCGGCGACCGCGAGCACCTGGATGGCGGTGATGGCCGGCCGGACGGTCAGGCCGGCGTCGTCCAGCGGCGGCAGGTGGGTCAGGCCGGCGTGCAGGGCCGACGAGGCGGGTATCGCGAGCGCGATGGCGACGGCCGCGACGAGCCCGGCCTCGAGGGTCGCGGTGGCGGCGAGTTGACGACGGCTGGCGCCCAGGGCGGAACGCAGGGCGGTCTCGTCGGCGCGGATGCCGGCGGTCAGGCGGCCGGCGAGCACGAGCGCCGTCGCGGCCAGGACACCGCCGAGGACGGCGATCGCGAGCACGACGGCGGCGGTCACGTGCCGTTGGTCGTCGGCCGACCGCAGGGTCAGCGCCAGGTTGGTGGCGACGCGGGCCATCTGGACGCGGTCGCCGAGAGCGCCGGCCAGCCGTCGGTCGGCAGTGTCGACGGCCCCGGCCAAGGTCTCCAGGTCCCGGCGGTTGGCGTGGCTCAGGTCCGGATGGGCGGTGACCTCCAGGCGGTCGACGGTCGCGCCGGTGGTGACCAGGTCGGCGAGGTCGACGAGGAACGGGCCGTAGGCGTTGACCGGTTGCAGGAAGCGACCGTCCCGGTAGCCGGTGGCGGACCCGGCCCCGGACAGCGGGTCGCGGTCCCAACCGCGCCCGGCCAGCGGGCGTACGACACCGACGACGGTCACATCGATGGCCGGGACGGGCGGGTGGGCCAGCTCGACGCCGAGGTGCACCCGGCTACCGGGAGCGAGACCGAGCAGGTGGGCGGTGGACTCCAGGAGCACCGCGTCGCCGGGGCGCTGTGGCCAGCGTCCGGTGACCAGCTCGGCCCGGGCCGGCAGGTCGTCGAGCCCCGACAGGTACGCCTGTGGGCCGACGGTGGTGCCCGGGGCGAGCGCGGGCGGTAGTGCCCGCAGCACCGTCGACGCCCGCGCGGTGGTGGTCAGCGGGAACGGCGCCAGCGCGGAGGTCACCCCGGCGCGGGTGTCGGCGAGGACCGACGACGCGTCGGGGCCATCCACGGAACCGGTGTAGACGGTCGCGTCGACGGCGGCGGCATCGGCGCGAACCAGGGCGACCTCCAGGGCCCGCTCGGCGGTGCGGGTGACCAGCAGCGTGCAGGTGCCCAGCAGGGTCGCGCCGATCGTGACGACCCCGAGGAGGGCCGCGAGCAACGGCCACTGCGCGCGGGCGCGTCGGCGGACGAGCCTCAGCATCGTCGTGTCACCCGCCGTCCGGCACGGGCTCGTACGCCTGCTCGGCCGCCTGTTCGTCGAGGTGCCCGTCGTGAATGCGGATCACCCGGTCGGCCAGGGCCATCATCACCGCGTCGTGCGTCGACACGAGCACGGTGACGCCCTCGGACTCCGCCACCCCGCGTAGCAGGGCCATCACCGACAGGCCGGTCTCGGCGTCCAGTTGTCCGGTGGGCTCGTCGGCGAGCAGGAGCCGGGGCGACGCGGCCAGCGCGCGGGCGATCGCCACCCGCTGCTGCTGGCCGCCGGACATCTCGGCTGGCCGTTGCTGGGCGTGGTCGGCGAGGCCGACCAGCTCCAGCAGCAACTCGACCCGCCGCTCGCGCTCGACCGGGGCGACGCGGGCCAGCCGTAGCGGCGCGGCGACGTTCTCCGCGGCCGACAGCACGGGGATCAACCCGAAGTTCTGGAAGACGTACGACACCTTCTCGCGCCGCAGCCGGGACAGGCCGTCCTCGTCCAGCGTGGTGACGTCGGTGCCGTCGACGTGCACGGCCCCGGCGTCGGGGCGGTCCAGGCCGCCGATGACGTTGAGCAGGGTGGTCTTGCCCGAGCCGGACCGGCCGACGAGCGCCACCATGGAACCGGCGGTGACCTCGAACGACACGCCGCGCAGGGCGTGCACGACGGTCGGCCCGGCGCGGAAGCTTCGGTGCACGTCCCGAACCCGCAGCAGCGGCTCGCTCATTCGCCGCTACGCGAGTCGGAGCGGATCGTGATGTGGTCGGGTTCCAGGGCCAGCCGGACCCGTCGGGTCAGCGCCAGCGCCTGGCGGAATTCGCGGGGCACCTGGACCCGCCCGGCCCGGTCCATTACGGCGTACTCCTCGGCGGTCATGTGGGTGTCGCCCTCCGCGTTGGTGGTGGTGCGGCGCAGCACCTCGCTGCTGGTACGACCGTCGCGGATCGCGACGGTCCGTTCGACCTGGCCGCTGACCTCCGGGTCGTGGGTGACCACGACGACGGTGACGCCGTAGCGCCGGTTGACGTCGCGCAGTACGCCGAAGACCTCGGCGGACGTGGCGGCGTCCAGCTCGCCGGTCGGCTCGTCGGCGAGCAGGACCCGGGGCTGGTTGGCCAGGGCCACCGCGATCGCCACCCGCATCTGCTGCCCACCGGAGAGTTGGCCGGGGCGGCGGTCCGCGCAGTCGGCGACGCCGAGGCTGTCCAGCAGTTCGGCCGCGCGCTCCTGCCGCTCCTTCTTCGCGGTGCGGGCCGCCGTCATCGGCAGGTCCACCATCTCGCGCGCGGTCAGGTACGGGATCAGGTTGCTCGCCGTCTGTTGCCGGACGAACCCGACGGTGTGCCGCCGGTACTCCACCCGGTCCGCGCGGGACATCGCCAGCAGGTTCCACGTGTCGACCCGGACCCGTCCGGCGGTGGGGGCGTCGATGCCGGCCAGGATGGACAGCAGCGTCGACTTGCCCGATCCGGAGGCGCCGACCACGGCGACCATCTCACCGCTCTCCACGGCCAGGTCCAGTCCCTGGAGCGCCTGCACCTCGACCGAACCGGTCTGGTAGATCCGTACCAGGTTCTCGCAGACGATGAGCGCGTCCCGGCCGAACTCGGGTGCCCGCGCGGACGGCTGCGGCAGGGACAGCGGTGTGGTGGACATTCCCAGCAGTCTCGCAACCGGCGGCTTCGTTGACCATGCCCGCGGGCGGCTTTTCTGGGCCGAGGAACGAGGATCCGCCGTCGGTCGGTCAGAAGGTCAACAGCCGGAACTCGCCCACCGGCCGGAAGCCGAGGCGGCGGTAGATTCCCTCGCCGACGGAGGACGAGGTGAGGGCTGCCGTGTGGGCGCCCCGCTCCCGGGCCAGGTGGAGCGCGGCCCGGGTCATGGCCGTGCCGATGCCCTGCCGGCGCTGTTCGGGCTGCGTGCCCACGAAGTAGAGGGTGACCAGACCGTGGCTGAGCCAGGCGACAGCCGTGCCGACGATTCGGCCGTCGGCGAGGCGACCCGCCAGCCGGATCACTGTGCCGTCGCCACTGAACGCCTTCTCCCGTTCGATCGTCGCCGGGACACCCTCGGCCGGGATGCCGGACACCCGGGCGTAGGCCGGGACGAAGGCGTCGAGGTCGTCGGTCTCGGTGATGCGCACGCCGGTGGGCGTCGGGGCCTCGGCCGCCGCGGTGAGCGCCCTCGTCATGATCGGCATGCGGGCGACCTCGGTCGCGCCGAGGGCGACCAGGCCGTCGGCGGTGCCGACGTCGCTGTCCGGGCCGACCCACCAGACTCGGGGTACGCCCCGCAGGCGTCGCCGGGCCTCGACGAGTGCCTCGCCGGGCGGCGGCCCGGCCACCCGCAGCACCCCGTTGAGGGTGGCGTGCGGCACGTCACTGCGGTAGGTCGGCAGGTCCGGGCCACCGTCCGCGCCGATGTTCCAACCGAGCAGGTACGACCGGTGGGCGACCAGCACCGTGTCGAGGGACTCCATGAGCGCGATCGTAACGCGGGCGCGTATCGGGCCTCACCAGCGCAAACGTGAACGGGCCGGCATCCTCGCAAGGAGGTCGCCGGCCCGTTTCACCGAGCCCTTCACAGCGGCGGGGCGATGTCCCGCCGCTCCTCGACCCGGCGGTACTCGACCGGCTGCTCGGTGGTCGTCACGACCGCGCCACGGCGGCGCTGGAAGATCAACGCCGTCATGATCAGACCGAGGACGCCGGCGCCCATCAGGATCCAGCCGACCACGTCGAGGTTGATGCCGCCGACGCTCGCGTCGAGGGCGAAGGTGAGAATCGCGCCGAGCGCGATCAGGAAGATGCTGGTGCCGATACCCACGACAGCCTCCTTAGGGGGTGTGGTGTGCTGTCGAGGTTCATCAGTACCCCGCCGTCGAGCAGCGCAATCGCGGTCGCCCGAGGGTGCCGCGCCGGCCGATCTTGGCGTCGGGTAGAGTTTGCTCCGTCGCCGGTGGTAGCCGGGGACGTGCGGACGTAGCGCAGCTGGTAGCGCATCACCTTGCCAAGGTGAGGGTCGCGGGTTCGAATCCCGTCGTCCGCTCGCGATCCGTCTCGACGGGCCTGACTGCCGGTTCGAGCGGGCACCATGGGCGATTGGCGCAGTGGGAGCGCGCTTCCTTGACACGGAAGAGGTCACTGGTTCAAACCCAGTATCGCCCACCCCGTAGTTTTGTTACACGTCAGACCGGACGATCAACGTTCGGTCTGACGCGCTTCGTGGATCAGGGTTTTGCTCACCGTAGCCCGTAGCCCGTAGCCCGTAGCCCGTCGCCCTGGACGAATATCTCCCGTCGCTCCTTGGCGCGGCCCCTGCCGTCGAGCACGTACCCCGCAAGCCATAGCCAACCGTGGTAGGTCGGCTTCGGGCAGACTTTGATGACTCTGAACTTGAACCCACGGTCGCCCGCAAACTGAACGCTGGCACCCCGACCTACGTCCAACACATCGCCCGGCCTGGGCGTCGGTAGGTTCGGAGGCATGCGCCGCTGCTCCGGTCGTCCGCTTGGCCTACTGCTCACATTCATCGTCGCCAGTAGTCAGCGCATCTCGCGTGCTGATGGTGCTATCCCGTGCCCTATGGACCTCGGCCGAAGCCCTTGCCGTGGTAGATGCGCCGCATTCCGGGCACCATTGCTCTTTGACTTTGAAGCTGAACAGTCCTGCCAGGAACCCCAGTAGTACGGCGCTGATCAGAGCACCAAGCATCATCACGGTCACCCTTCGCCTGCATAAGGGTTGCTGCCGGACGGACACCGTTGCCGCGGGCCGCCCGGCAGCCTCAAGGGAACCTCGCCACCGAACGGACAGACGTTGATTCGTCATGGCCAGGCAAGTGGTCGTCCGTTCGTCCGTTAGCCAGTGGGCTTCCGGCTCTGGTGCCGTCGCCGGATCCACTGCAACAGCCGCCTTTCGTACCCAGCGTCCGTCTTGCCGAAGTTCCGACTTGACGGTATGAGCGGGCCGTCCACGCCGTCCATGATGTTGCGAACTGTTGCGACGCTATTGGCCAAGTTGATCGATCGTGCGGCCGATCAGCGCCCGCGCCTCCGGCCCATACACAGCCGACACCTGAAGGCGGTCGAACATCCGCGCGTACAGCTCGATCTCTTGCGGTCGGGTGACCTCGATGCTCGCGGTGGGCGTCTCCAGCGCGATCAGGAGGTCGTCGAAGATCCAAAAACCGGTGGATGCGACCGCCGGACGTTCGATCATTAGGGGAATGATGCCCACCGAGACGTTAGGCAGTGACATCACCGCGAGCAGCCGGTCCAACTGCCCGGCCTGGGTGACGGCGTCCCCGAACCAGGTCCGCAGGGCTTGCTCCTCCAGCACCACCACGAACCGCTTGCCGCGCTGGTAGAGCACCCGCTGACGCTCCATCCGCACCGCCACGGCCTCGTCCAGGTCGTTGGGCGTCTCGAGGAAGTCAATCCAGAACGACAGCATCGCCGCCGTGTAGTCGGCGGTCTGGAACAGCCCGGGGATGGCGTTGTGTTCGTAGATCCGGAACACCGATGTCTGCTCGTACAGGGCCAGGGTGTGCGCGCCGAGCACCCGCTTCATGCCTGCTCGGCTCTGGCGCCGGAACTCGAGGTAGGCCGACTCCACCGCCCGCAGCGTGGCGGTTAGATCGGGGATCTGGTCTTCGGCGTTGCAGGCGTGGCACCAGGCCAGGATGTCGTTGTCGGTGGGCGGCTGGACGCCATGCTCGATCTTGCTGACCCGCGTGAAGTGTTGGCCGGTCAAGTCTGCCAGCGCCCGCCCCGTGAGCCCTGCTTCCTTGCGCAGCTCACGGAGACGGACACCGAGCGCCTCCTGGCCCTGGCGGGCAGCGCTAGACGGGTTGGTAGTCACGGTGCGGGATGGCCAACTGCCAGACGGCCTCGAACGCTGATCGGCACAACTGCAGGTCGGTGGGGTCGGTGGACGCCACGCGATCCACAGCCAGGCCGTTGCCTGCGTAGATCAGGAAGACCGCTAGGCGGTCGTCGAACAGGTAGTAATCGTTTCCGGGTAGCGCCAGTGATGACACCAGCCGACGTGGCACCCAGCGGATGTCCTCGCCAGCGTCCACCATGGGCTCAGCAATGCTGTACGACCAGCGCTGATAGTCGCTTAGCGGCTCAGAGACGATGCGCGCCCGGCGCACCGACCGACCTGCCTTGACGTGCTCGTGCAGGCTCTCGCACCAGCCCTGCAGCCAGGCCAAGTCATCCGGCTCGCCGGCGGCCCACTTGGCCATGTAGGGCAGCTCGACCGCAGTGCCGTAGGCGTCGCGCGTCTCCAGGTGGATGGCATCACGCTCAAAGCTCACCAGCAGCCGTTCGAACTCAGCCTCACTGATCGAGGTCACGATCCCCCTGCCTGAAGAACTGGAGCATCCGGTCCGGGATCTCCACGCAGGACTCGCCCTCTGGGATGCTCATCTGTGCCAACACTGCTGGATCCGACACCACCCAACCCTGCACCACCCAGCTCTCCCGGTCAGTGCGGTACACCGTGGGCGAGCCGGTCGGGTTCGACTCCGGATCCTTACCGATCAACGTTAGGCGCATGGTCCACTCCCTGTCCTGTCGGTTGCGGGATGTTGCGACGTGGCCATCCTGAGGGCAGACATGTTCGGCGTCAAGGAGTAGGTGAAGGATTGCGGATGGTGACGGCAAAGGATGGGAGGGTCCTCGGGCCCCCTGAGGAGCGCCGTCCATGCGGCATCGCACCGGCCTCGCCAGCCGCGGATTCCGGCATGCCTGGCAAATAAGGGTCTCGCCACACCGAACCTGCGAGTAACTTGCTTTAGCGTTGGATCGCGGCATGCGCCATGTCCTAGATCCGACATGATCGGCGGCTGTCATGCTGCGTGTTGGCTTGTTTACGTTCGGCTATGGCTCAGAGGCCGCGCAAGCAGAAGATCAAATGCCGGGGTCCGCGTGACGGGGACGGGCGTGCCTGTCAACGGCGGGTCGGCCGCGTCGGTCAGCGGTGTCCGCAGCATGTCGGTCGACCGGAAGTGCCGCCGGGCAAGCGCCTGTCCGAGTACGCCAAGCAGTCTCCCAAGAAGGCCAAGCCGAAATCACCGGCGCGATCTCAACGAGCGGCAAGCCCACCGCGTCCAGCCAGGGCGACGGCTCGGCCGCGTCGCAGACTTTCACCTGCAGCGCGGGACGCCCTGGTGTCCGAAGCAGTCGACTACTTCGAGGCGACGTTGGCGGTGGGAGCGGTCAATGCCGCCGCCGTTCAGGCGGCCAGGTACGCGGGCGACAATGCCTGGAACCGGCTGACGGTTGACTGGTCGGGGCGGAACTGCAAAGGGCTTGCTCGTCTCGCCCGTGCCGCCCTGGACGGCAAGGATTGGCTCCATGACCGGATCGGCGACCTGGTGGGCTTCCTGTTGGAGTGGCTCAGCACGCCCCGCATCGTCAGGGTTTTCGGCAAGGAGATCGCTAAGCGGTTACCGCTGCCCTGGGATCAGCAACTCGTAGCGGTGTCGAGAGGCATGCAGATCGCGGGCATCGCGGTGTGCATGATCAACGGTCGGGAGCTGACGAAGTGTGAGTGCTTCATCGATGTCGTGATCGAGGAGGGCAAGGAGCGTGTGCGCCAGTTGATGGACTGGGCAGCCAAGGACTGGCGAAACCTGGAGCAGTTGGTCCCCGCCGCCTGAGGCGACTGTGCCGGTTCTATCGGGGGTTTTCGTCCCGTGACGCCCACATCTTGGCCATGCCAAGCAGGCGCTTTGCCTCCCAACAAGGGGTGTGCAAGGGCCTCCACGAGTTCCACCAGTTCGTTGACGGCTCGTCACCGGTTCCACGGTGACGAGCCGTTTCGCGTCGGAGCGTCCGAGCGGGCGCGACGCCGGGAATCCGGTGGCGGGGTGGACCAACCGTTGCGAGACTCGGTGCCGTGCCTGAGCCGGACCGCTTCCGAGCCGCCGTGCACCTGTGGGCGGCCGGCGGTCCCGACGCCGCGACGGCCGCCGCGGCCGCCCGGGAGTCGGCGGCCGGCCTGCGTACGGTCGTCCTCGTCGAGGGG
This sequence comes from Micromonospora sp. DT44, assembly GCF_049841635.1. Taxonomy (NCBI): domain Bacteria; kingdom Bacillati; phylum Actinomycetota; class Actinomycetes; order Micromonosporales; family Micromonosporaceae; genus Micromonospora; species Micromonospora sp. DT44. The sequence continues at coordinate 23,546 of NZ_JBNCKS010000028.1, forward strand.
GTCAGCGACCAGCGCGCGGTGGAGGTCCTGGCGGAGCGACGACACCGCGACCTCGCCGGTGAGGGTGTCTGCGTGGTGCCGCTCGGCGGCGCGATGAGCGTCGGCCGGTACCTGCGGCTGTTCGGGTCGCAGGGCCTCGCCGTCGCGGTACGGGGGCTGTGCGACGAGGCCGAGGAGGGCTTCTTCCGCCGTGGCCTGGAGCAGGCGGGCTTCGGTGCCGCCCTGGACCGGTCGGCGATGGAGGCGCTCGGTTTCGGGGTGTGCGTGACCGACCTGGAGGACGAGCTGATCCGCGCGCTGGGCAGCGACGGCGTGCAGCGGGTCATCGCGGACCAGCAGGACCTGGCCCGGTTCCGGGTCTTCCAGAACCAGCCGGCCCAACGCGACCGGTCGATCGAGCGGCAACTGCGTCGTTTTCTGGGCACCATGAGTGGGCGCAAGGCGCGCTACGCCGAGGCGCTCGTGCGGGCGCTCGACCCGGATCGCGTGCCCCGCCCACTGGACCGACTGCTCGCCGGCTGAGCCTCAGGCCGGCACGACCGGAAGATCCAGCACGTCGTCAACGGCGCGGCGCGGAGTGGGTCGGCCGGGCTGGCCGTACCCGACGCGCAGCACCATCTGCGGGGTGCCGAACCGCCCCAGCGACACCCGTAGCTGCTCCCGCGCCGTCGGCACCTCGATCGGCTGGGACAACATCGACACGCCCAACCCGGCGTCGACGGCGGTGAGCAGCACCCGTTGCAGGGCCTGACCGGCGACCACCTGGTCGATGGCGGTGTTACCGACCGAGCCGAGCACCCCGACCAGCGGCTCGGGTTCGAAGTCCCGCCCCGGCGCGCGGTCGCGACCGCCGAAGCCGCGCGTCGGCAGCACATCCTGCGGCTCGTGCTGCGGACCGCCGGCCGAGGTGGGTACGCCGTCCGGCGCGGACCCGTGACGCAGCCACTGTTCCCGCTCGGCGCGGTACGCCGGGTCGCGTTCCAGCACCCGGTGCGCGCCACGGGCGATCTCGCCGAACGCGTTCACGGCGCTCACCCCGACCAGTAGCTCCAGCCAGCACCCCTCGGCGCGGGCCGCGTCGCCGAGCCGCCAGCGGGCGTCGGACGGCACCGGGTCCGGCCAGAACGGCAGCCGGTTGCTGAACCGGCGGGGGATGGCCGTGTGCAGGCTCTGCTCGCTGGGGCTGGGCCGGCGCGGGAGGTCCGGCACCAGACGGGCCAGCAGATCCGGCTCGGCCGGTTCCGGACGTAGTCGCACCCGGGCGGGTACGCCGGCCACGGCCAACGCGATCCGCAGGTTGAACAGGGCCGCCCCGCAGGCCACCCGTACGCCCCAGCCGCTGGGGTCGGTCGCCGGCAGCCGCCGTGACGGGTCGGCCAGCACCTCGATCCCGCCGGCACGCAGCCGGAACCGCCACGGCTGTGTGTTGTGCAGCGACGGCGCCCGGACCGCGCTGGCGGCGGCGGTCCGCAGGTGGTTCGCGGTGTAGCCGATGTCCATGGCGGTGCTCCTTCCCCGGGGCCGGTCGTCGAGCCGCGACGGCTGGCACACCCCCACCGTCCGCCGGTCGGGCGGCGGTGAGCAGGGCCGGACGTCCCGACCCGCCGGGCCCGACCGACCCACCGACGGTCGGCCCCTCCGGTCGGGACCTTCGGCCCGTGCACCCGTCGTGGGGCACGGGTAGAAACGAGGGATGATCCGCGTCTTCCTCCTCGACGACCACGAGGTCGTCCGCCGTGGCCTGGCCGACCTGCTGCAGAGCGGCGGCGACATCGAGGTGGTCGGCGAGTCCGGCTCCGCGCAGGAGGCGTCGCGCCGCATCCCGGCGCTGCGGCCGGACGTGGCGATCCTCGACGCCCGGCTGCCCGACGGCAACGGCATCGACGTGTGCCGCGACGTCCGGGCCGTCGACTCGTCCATCAAGGGCCTGATCCTTACCTCGTACGAGGACGACGAGGCGCTGTTCGCCGCGATCATGGCGGGTGCCGCCGGGTACGTGCTCAAGCAGATCCGCGGCACCGACCTGGTCGACGCGGTGCGCCGCGTGGCGGCGGGGCAGTCCCTGCTCGATCCGGCGATCACCACGCGGGTGCTGGACCGCATTCGCAACGGCGTCGAGCAGCCGCGCGAGTTGAAGTCGCTCACCGAGCAGGAGCGGCGGATCCTGGAGTACGTGGCCGAGGGGCTGACCAACCGGGAGATCGCGGGAAGGATGTTCCTCGCGGAGAAGACGGTGAAGAACTACGTCTCAAGCGTGCTGGCCAAGCTGGGCCTGGAGCGCCGCACCCAGGCGGCGGTCCTGGCCACCCGCCTGCTCGGCAAAACCCCCTGAACCACCCCGGTTCCCGCGATCTTGCACTTTCTGCGCCGACGAAACCGACCTAGCACCTCATCTCGTCAACCGAAACTGCAAGATCGGCGCGGTCAGTCGCGCAGGGGCACTGACCAGTGCAGCTCGGTGCCTTGGGGGTCGGCGGGGCGGATCGTGAACAGGCCGCCCCGGCGGTCGGCGCGTTCGCGCAGGTTGACCAGGCCACCCCGGGCGGCGGCCGGGTCGCAGCCCACCCCGTCGTCGGTGACCGTCACGCTCACCTGATCGCCCTCGACGCGTACGGCCACGTCCACGCGGGTGGCCCGCGCGTGGCGGACCGTGTTGGACAGCGCCTCGCGCAGCACGGCGGCCAGCTCCGGGCGGACGGTGTCGGGGACGGCGCTGTCCACCGGGCCGGTCAGTTCCAGGCGCGGCTTGAAACCCAGGGATTCGGCGGCCAGCTCGATCGCCTCGCGGATCTCGGTGCGCAGCGCGGCGGTCATCGGTGTCCGCAGCTCGAAGATGGTCCGCCGGATGTCGCGGATGGTGTCGTCGAGGTCGTCGACGGCGGCGTTGATCCGTTTGGCGACCTCGGGGCGGGTCATCATCGGCGCGGCGCTCTGCAACTGCAGGCCGGTGGCGAAGAGCCGCTGGATCACCACGTCGTGCAGGTCCCGGGCGATCCGCTCGCGGTCCTCCAGAACCACCAACTGCTCGCGCTCCTCCTGACCACGTGCCCGCTCCATGGCCAGCGCCGCCTGGCCAGCGAAGCTGCCCAGCAACGCCACGTCCTCGTCGGTGGCGCCGCCGCCACGCTCCGGCCGGTGCGCCACGATGAGCACGCCGTGCAGAGTGTCGGCGGTGGCCAGCGGTGAGACGATCGCGGGCCCGGTGTGCAGCAGCGCCGGCCAGGGCGCGGCGTGCGCGAGGTCGTCCACCTGGTCGTGCCGTCCCTGCGCCACGGCCGCCCCGAAGCTGGTCTCGGCGGCCGGCAGGACCGTGCCGACCAGCGGCCGGGCCCGATCGTCGACGCCGTCGACCACTTCCACGGTGAACTGCGCGGTGTCGGCGTCGTGGAGCAGCACCAGCGCCAACTCCGCCTCGGCGACCTCCCGGGCACGGCGGGCGACGAGCGCCAACGCGTCGGTGCGACGCACCTCGCCGAGCAGCACCGTGGTGATCTCGGCGGTCGCCGCGAGCCAGCGCTCCCGCCGGTGAGCGAGGGCGTACAGGCGGGCGTTTTCGATGGCCACACCGGCGGCGGCCGCGAGCGCGACGACGATCTCCTCGTCGTCCTCGGTGAACTGCGCGCCGCCCTGCTTCTCAGCCAGGTAGAGGTTGCCGAACACCTGCTCGCGGATAAGCACCGGCACGCCCAGGAAGCTGTGCATGGGCGGGTGGTTGGCGGGGAAGCCGTAGGAGCGCGGGTGCTGGGTGATGTCCGGCATGCGCAGCGGGTGGGGATCGTCGATGAGCAGGCCCAGCACGCCCCGCCCGTGCGGCAGGTCGCCGATCTGCGCGTGCTGCTCGGGCGTGATGCCGTGCACGATGAAGTCGTGCAGCAGACGGTCCGGACCGACCACGCCCAGCGCGCCGTACCGGGCGCCGACCAGCTCGCAGGCCGCCTGGACGATGCGCCGCAGGGTGGTGCGTAGATCCAGGTTGGTGCCGATGCCGACGACGGCGTCGAGCAGCGCCCGCAGCCGCTCCCGGCTGGTCATCACCTCGCCGACCCGGTCCAGCATCTCCTGAAGCAATTCGTCGAGGCGGACCCGGGACAGCGGGCTCAGGCCGAGCGACGGCGTCACCGGGAGTTCCGGGCGAGGCTGCGGGACGCTGCTGGTCACCGCGCGATCGTAGCGTCGGCCGGCGGCGACGATCGACCCGTCAGGCCTGGTCGCCGCGCACTGCGGAGGTGTCGACCACCTGCTCGCCGGCCAGTCGCGGGGTGTGCGGCGGCCCCGCGTGCGCCGGGTCCGCGATCCCCAGGCGCAGCACGAGGTACGGGAAGCCGATGCCGGCGAGCACCTGACGCAGTGCCTGCCGGGTGCCGGGGACCTCGACGACCGCGCTGAGGGGTACCACCGACACGCCGAGCCGGGTCGCGGTCAGCCAGGCGGCGGAGAGGGCCTCGCCGGCACGGAGCCAGCTGTCCCGGTCGTCCTCGTCGCCGTGCAGCAGCGCGTACACCGCCATCCGGTCGTGGCCGGGACCGATCGGCAGGCTGCCGGGGCGGCCGAAGTCGCGGCCCGGCACGGTGGTCTGTGGCGGCTCCGCGGGGAGCACGTCGGCGGGTAGACCGGTACCGGGGTCGGCGCGGCTCGTCCAGTACGCCATCTCGGCGCGCAGCTCCGGGTCCTCGGCCTCGACCGCGCCGGCGTGCCCGGCCGTGGCGGCCAGCTCCAGCACCTGGTCGCGGTCGAGGATCTGCAGGCGGCTGCCCTCGGCGGTGACCGCCCGGGTGACCTCTCCCATCGCGTCGGTGGGCACCGGCTCGTCGCTGACCGGCCGTCGGTCGGTGTGCCGCACCGACATGCACTGCACGAGGCGCATGGCGTCCGGATCGGCCTCGGTCCGGGTGAGGTCGGTCAGACGGGCCACCAGGCTCTCCTCGCCCGGGTCGGGCAGGCGGCGCACCACCACGCGCCAGCCCTCGGCGGCCAGCGCCACCCGGGCGTGGTGCAGGGCGGCGCCGCAACTGACCGCCAGCAGTCGCCCTTCCGGGTCGCCGGCCGCGAGCTGCCGGTCGGCGACCGTGTGCAGTTCCAGCGAGTCGGGGAGTACCCGCCAACGCCAGGGCTGCGTGTTGTGCACCGAGGGGGCGTGGCCGGCGGTGGCGGCGGCCTCCGCCAGCGCGGTGGTCAGCGAATTCTCCTGACTCATCGTCACGACCTTTCCGTCTCGACCATCGTGCCTGACCCGGCGCTGTCGCGCGGTGAGTTGCCCCTTGATCCTGGGCGCCTCGGTCGGCCGCGCGCAGGGGCCATAGGTCCCGAGACCCGGGCCGGTCGGCCCGGCACGACGGTCGACCGTCTCAACGCTCCCGCACGACGGCGACCGGGCAGCCGGCGTGCTGGATGACCTGCTGGCTGACCGAGCCGAGCAGCATCCCGGCCAGCCCGCCCCGTCCCCGGCTGCCGACCACCACCAACTGGGCCGACCGGCTCGCCTCGATCAGCGTCGCCGCCGGACTGCCCCCGACGAGGTCGACCGTGACATCCAGCTCGGGGAACGTCCGCCGCCAGGGTTCGACCGCCTCCTCGACGGCCGCCCGCTCGTCGGGCGTCCCGGCCGCCCCACCCGGGCCCGGCGTCCAGGCGTGCAGCACGCGCAGCGGTACCCGTCGTTGGGTTGCCCGCTCCGCCGCGAAGCCGAGGGCCACCAGCGACGGCTCGGAGGCGTCCACCCCGACCGTCACGGGGTCGGCCGGGCCGTGGGCCGCGCCGTCGCGGACGATGACGACGGGACAGTGGGCGTGCGCGGCGACCGCCACCGCCGTCGAGCCGGCCAGCAGCCCGCCGAACCCGCCGTGGCCCCGGCTGCCCAGCACCAGCATCCCCGCGTCGGTGGAGCGTTCCTGCAACACGAGGGCGGGCGGTCCGTCGTACACCTCGCCGGTGACCGTCAGGGCGGGATGCGCGGCGGCGGCGTCCGCGGCGGCCTTGCGGACCAGGTCGTCCACCTGCCGCCGGGCGGTGTCGTCCGGCCAGATGCCGGGCGCCACGCCGGGACCGACCCAACTGGCCACGGTCAGCCATTCGAAGATGTACGCCAGCCGCACCGGCTGACCGCTGCGCTCGGCCTCGTCCAACGCCCAGTCAAGGGCCACCGACGCGTCGGTCGAGCCGTCGTAGCCGACCAGAATCTCCGCGTCCCGCACGTCGTCCTCCTTCAGGGGTTGGTCGGGTCGGTCTCGCGGACCCAGCGCCACTCGGCGACCTGTGGGTCGTCCTCGCCGTACCGGCGCGTGTAGTCGCGGGCCGCCTGTCGGGCGTCGACCATCTGCTGGCGTAGGTGCGCGGCGCGCGCGCCCAGCCCCGGCACCCGGTCGATGACGTCGATAACGAGGTGGAACCGGTCCAGGTCGTTGAGCATCACCATGTCGAACGGGGTGGTGGTGGTGCCCTCCTCCTTGTAGCCGCGTACGTGCAGGTTCTCGTGGTTGGACCGGCGGTAGGTGAGGCGGTGGATGAGCCACGGGTAACCGTGGTAGGCGAAGATGACCGGGCGGTCCGGGGTGAAGATGGTGTCGAACTCCTTGTCGGGCAGGCCGTGCGGGTGTTCGGTGTCCGGTTGCAGGCGCATCAGGTCGACGACGTTGACCAGCCGCACCTTGAGCTCCGGCAGGTGTTCGCGCAACAGGTCGGCGGCGGCCAGGGTCTCCAGGGTGGGCACGTCGCCGCAGCAGGCGAGGACGACGTCCGGCTCGCAGTCGTCGTCGGTGCTGGCCCACTCCCAGATACCGAGGCCGCGGCGGGTGTGCTGGATCGCCTCGTCGACGGTGAGCCAGTTCGGCGCCGGCTGCTTCCCGGCCACGACCACGTTGATGTAGTGCCGGCTGCGCAGGCAGTGGTCCATGGTTGCCAGCAGGGTGTTGGCGTCCGGCGGCAGGTAGACGCGGACCACCTCGGCCTTCTTGTTGACCACGTGGTCGATGAAGCCCGGGTCCTGGTGGGAGAAGCCGTTGTGGTCCTGCCGCCAGACGTGGCTGGACAGCAGGTAGTTCAGCGAGGCGATCGGCTGTCGCCAGGGGATGGCCCGGGTCACCTTCAACCATTTGGCGTGCTGGTTGAGCATCGAGTCGACGATGTGGATGAACGCCTCGTAGCTCGTGAACACGCCGTGCCGGCCGGTCAGCAGGTAACCCTCCAGCCAGCCCTGGCACAGGTGCTCGGACAGCACCTCCATGACCCGGCCGTCCGGGGAGAGGTGGTCGTCGCCGGGGACCGTGGCGGCCATCCAGGCGCGGTCGGTCACCTCGAAGGCGGCGTCCAACCGGTTGGACGCGACCTCGTCCGGGCCGAACAGCCGGAACGTCTGCGGGTTGGCGGCGATCACGTCGCGGATCCACGGACCGAGCACCCCGGTCGCGCCGGCCATCGGCTGACCCGGTTCGGGTACGTCCACGCCGTACTCGCCGAAGTCGGGCAGGGCCAGGTCGCGCAGGACCACTCCGCCGTTGGTGACCGGGTTGGCGCTCATCCGCCGGTCACCGTGCGGCGGCAGTGTCCGCAGGTCGTCGACCGGAGCGCCGGTGGCGTCGAACAGCTCCTCCGGTCGGTAGCTGCGTAGCCAGCGCTCCAGCTCGGCCAGGTGCGCCGGGTTGTCGCGTACGCCGGACAGCGGCACCTGGTGCGCGCGGTAGGTGCCCTCCACTTCCGTACCGTCGACCTCGCGTGGTCCCGTCCAGCCCTTCGGCGTCCGCAGGATGATCATCGGCCAGCGGGGACGCTCGACGACGCCGCCGGAGCGGGCCCGGCGCTGGATCGTGGCGATCTCGTCCAGCGCCCGGTCCATGGTGGCCGCGAGAGTGCGGTGCACCACGCTCGGGTCGTCGCCGGCCACCACGTACGGCTCGTAACCCGAGCCCCGCATCAGGTCGAGCAGGTCCGTCTCGGGGATCCGGGCCAGCACGGTGGGATTGGCGATCTTGTAGCCGTTGAGGTGCAGGATCGGCAGCACCGCGCCGTCCCGGGCCGGGTTGAGGAAGACGTTCGAGAGCCAACTGCCGGCCAGTGGGCCGGTCTCCGCCTCACCGTCGCCCACCACGCAGGCGACCACGAGATCCGGGTGGTCGAACGCGGCGCCGTAGGCGTGGCTCAGGGCGTACCCCAGCTCGCCGCCTTCGTGGATCGAACCCGGCACGTCCGACGCGACGTGGCTGGGGATGCCGCCGGGGAAGGAGAATTGCCGGAACAGCCGGGCCATGCCGGTCTCGTCGCGTGCGACGTCGTGGTAGCGCTCGGACCAGGTGCCCTCCAGCCACGTGTTGGCCACGATGGCCGGACCGCCGTGCCCGGGGCCGGTGACCAGCATGGCGTTCAGGTCGCGGGCGACGATCACCCGGTTGAGGTGGGCGTAGATCAGGTTGAGCCCGGGGCTGGTGCCCCAGTGCCCGAGCAGCCGGGGCTTGATGTCGTCGGGGGTCAGCGGCTCGCGCAACAGGGGGTTGCCCAGCAGGTAGATCTGCCCGACGGTGAGGTAGTTCGCGGCACGCCAGTAGGCGTCCAGCCGGCGCAGCTCGTCGTCGGTGAGTGCGCGCTGTACGTCTTCAGCGGTGTCCATGATGCCGCCTCTCGCGGGTAGGGGGTGTCCGCCGTCCAGCCTCGCCGCCGCGGACGTGGCCGGTCAGGGTCGTTGGTCCCGGGTCGGGTGGGCGTCGGGCCCGGGGAGCGGCACCTCGGCGAGCCCGCGGACGACGACCACCGGGGCGGGGGAGTGGTAGAGCAGGGACTGGGCGACCGCGCCGAGCATGGCGCGTCCCGGTTCGTCGCCGCGGGCGGCGACCAGTGCCATCTGGACCGACCGTGACGTGTCGATGAGCACCTGCGCGGGGTCGCCGCGGACGACCCGGCACTCGGTGGGCACTCCGGCGTGCCGGCCGACGTGGCGGGCCAGCGCCTCGCCGAGCTGCTCGGTGACCGCGTCGGTGTCCTCGTCGCTCTCCACCACCCGCAGGGCCACGAGGCGCGCGCCGCGCCGGGCGGCGCACTCCACGGCCCACCGCAGGGCGAGGTGGGAGCTGGGCGAGCCGTCCACTCCGGCCAGGACCGGGCCCTGCGGCGGCGGTTCGCGGCGGACCACCAGCAGCGGGCAGTTCGCCCGCGCCGCCAACTGCACGGCGGGCGTGTCGGCCGGTACGCACTGACCGCTGCCGGCCATTCCGCTGTCCCCGACGGCCAGCAGGAAGGCCGTCTCGGACCGGCGGATGAGGGTGGGCAGCATGGCGCTCTCGACGATCTCGGCGCGCACGGTCAGACCCGGTTCGACCTGGTGGGCGAGCTGGGCGGCCCGGGTGATCAGACTCTCGGCGGCGTCGCGGGGCGCGGCCACGGTGTCCGCCGCGAAGGCGGCGTGCCAGTCGAAGGTGTGCACCAGGTGCAGGGGCCGCCCGTGGCCGGCGGCCTCCTGGGCAGCCTGCTCCACGACCGGTAGGTCACCGTCCGAGCCGAGGCCGACCAGCACCTCCGCGTCGGCCGATGCCGCCATCCGATACCACCTCCCGGGCGTCGCGCCCGGCACGACCACGCTGTCCCTGCACCGAGGGTAGTCGCGTGGTCGCGGTGCGTGGGCCGGATCGGCCTGGGCCGTCGAAAGGGTCCAACCCTCATAGAGTACGCGGACCCGAGGCGTCCTGTCAACAAATGTTGACAGGAGTGGCGTTGTCAACGTATGTTGACGGCATGAGTCAGGCGACGGAACTCGCGGCGGCAGCCGGCAGCACCGACCCCCGAGTCGGGCTCCGTGCCGTCCGCGCGCTGCGCCGGCTGCTCGAGCGTCTTGAGGTGGTCCAGGTGGACAACGCCCGTCGACAGGGCTGGTCCTGGCAGGAGATCGCCGACGCGCTCGAGGTCAGCCGGCAGGCGGTGCACAAGAAGCACGCCGGGCGACCGGCGGTCAACCCATCCTGGGAGGCGTGATGTTCGAACGGTTCACCGACCGGGCGCGAGGCGTGGTGCGGCGGGCGCTCGAGGAGGCCCGGGCCGAGGGACGGCGGCCGGTCGGCACCGAACACCTGCTGCTCGCCCTTCTCGCCGACGAGGACGGCCTAGCCGGCCGTGTGCTGGCCGACGCCGGGGTGCGTGCCGACGACCTGCGTGAGCGGGTCCGGCGGCACACCACGGGCGGGGGCGCCGGCCTCGGTGACGCGGACGCGGCAGCGCTGCGCGAGATCGGCATCGACCTCGCCGCGATCGTGGCCCGCATCGAACAGTCCTTCGGCCCCGACGCGCTGCGCGAGGCGGTGCCGGCCCCGCGTCGCCGCTGGGGACGTCGCCGCTACCTGGGCGGCCCGTTCTCGCCCCGCTCGAAGAAGGCCCTGGAGCTGTCGTTGCGGGAGGCGCTGCGGCTGCGGCACAAGCACATCGGCACCGAGCACATCCTGCTCGGGGTGCTGCGTGAGGGTCAGGGACTGGGCGCGCTGGTGCTCACCGAGGCCGGGGTCGACCTCGACGATCTGCGCCGCCGGGTGGAGGCGGCGCTTCGCGCGGCGGCGTGACGGGCACCCGCGAGTTGAAACCTGTCTGTGGCACTTCCGACGCCGACGGTTCGCCGGGTCGCTGACAGCGGCCCGGTGTTGCACACTGACGCCGTGGATGCTGGACAGGACAGGCGCCCCTCAGGTGGCGACGGCGGGCTGCGCTCCGCCGTGGTGGTCAACCCGGCGAAGATCGCCGATCTCGACGAGCTGCGCCGCACCGTGAACGACGCGCTCGCCGCCGCCGGGTGGCCCGAGCCGCAGTGGTTCGAGACGACCGTCGACGATCCCGGCCGGGGCCAGACCGAACAGGCCGTCAAGGACGGCGTCGACATGGTCTTCGCCTGCGGCGGCGACGGCACCGTGATGTCCTGCGTCAGCGCGCTCGTCGGCACCGACGTGGCCCTCGCCGTCCTGCCGCAGGGCACCGGAAACCTGCTCGCCGCCAACCTCGGCCTCTCCACCGACCTCCCGGCGGGGCTCCAGATCGCCGTCGAACGCGGTCGGCGGCTGCTCGACGTCGGCGCGGTGGAGGACCAGTACTTCACTGTGATGGCCGGCATGGGTTTCGACGCCCAGATGCTCGACGCCACCAACGAGACCACCAAGGCCCGCATCGGCTGGCCGGCCTACGTGATGGGCGCCGTGAAGCACCTGCGGGACCGGCCGATGCGGGTGCAGATCCGCGTCGACGACCGGCCCCCGGTGCGCCGCCGGGTCCGCTCGGTGCTGATCGCCAACGTCGGCCGGCTCCAGGGCGGCGTGACTTTGCTGCCCGAGGCCGAGCCGGACGACGGCTGGCTCGACATCGCCGTACTCACCCCGCGTAACCTGCGGCACTGGCTCGCGCTCGGCTGGGCCGTGGTCCGCCGCAGCGGCCAGGTCCCGCAGATGGAGGTGTTCCGCGGCCGGACGGTGGTCGTCAGCAGCAACCGCCCGCAGCCGCGGGAGCTGGACGGCGACCTCATCGCCCCCGGACGGCAGCTCCGCGCCGAGATCCGGCCGCAGGCGCTGTGGCTCTGCGTCCCGCAGCCCGAGGACGCTCCCGACCTGGCCGTCGACGCACAGGGCGCCGGGGAGCGGGGCGAGCAGCTGATCGAGGAAGCGCGCCGTGAGTAGCACCCGGATCGTGCCGGAGACCCGGCTGATGGCCGACGAGGAGCTGTCGGCCGACGACGCCTGGCGCACACTGCGCCGCAAGGGCGGCTGGCACCTGCTGCGGGACGCGTTCATCCGGTTCCGCTACGGCGACGGGTTCAGCCACTCCCGCGCGTTCGCGTTGCAGCTCTGCCTGGCCGTGGTGCCGTTCCTCATCGCGCTCACCGGTCTGATCAGCGAGCTGGGCGTCGAGGAGGGCGGCCGGGTCGTCGCCGACACCGTGCTGGCGCTCACCCCCGGCCAGAGCGCCGAGATGGTCGGCGAACTGCTCGGCGAGGGCGAACGCGTCGAGGACGCGGGGGAGCTGGCGCTCACCCTGGGTCTGCTCACCGGCCTGGTCGCGCTGACCACCACGATGGCCCAGATCGAGCGGGGCGCCAACCGCATCTACGGTGTCGAGCGCGATCGCCCGGCGTTGTGGAAGTACCTGCGGGCGGCCGTCCTGGCGGTCACCGCCGGTCTGCCCGCGCTGGCCGGCTTTTTGATCCTCGTCGGCGGCGGGGCGATGGGCGACTCGGTGCGCGAGCACTACGAGTGGGGCGAGACCGCCAACATCATCTGGAACGTGATCCGGTTTCCGTTGAGCCTCGGTCTGACCGTGCTCGCCGTGGCGGTGCTGTTCCGGCACGCGCCGCGCCGCAACCAGCCCGGCCTTTCGTGGCTGTTCTTCGGTGCCGGCATCGCCACGGCCCTGTGGTGGCTGGCCAGCCTGCTGCTGGCCGCGTACGTCAAGTTCAGCGAGGGCTTCGGGCAGACCTACGGCGCGTTGACCGGCATGATGGCGCTGCTGCTCTGGGCCAACCTGACCGGCATGGCGCTCTTCGGCGGTCTGGCCTTCGCCGCCCAGTTGGAGGCGCTGCGGATCGGCGTGCAGGAGCCGGCGCAGCCCGACCTGTGGGAGCCCGAGGCCGACCGCGCCGAGCTGTTCGACACCGGTGACATGACCGCGCTCTGAGCGCGCCCGGGTGTACGGCGCACGCGGATCGGGTACCTCGCCTCGCCAGGTACGACAAGGGAGGTGCGGGGTGACCGCGGTCAAAGAGGTGGCTCGGCGTCCGATCGGTCACTTTGCCGAACGGAGCATCGCCGGTCTGGTCGCCGTCATCGGCGCCGGTGCGGCGTTCGGACTGTTGCTGTTGCTCGTCCGCTTCCGGTGGAGCCCTTTGCAGGACGCCGACCACGAGCTCGCCGAGTGGTTCAACTCGCTCGTCGCCCCACACCACGCGCTGGTCACCGTGCTCCAGGCGGTGACCGATCTGGGCGGTCGACCGATCCTCATCTGGCTGGTCGCGATCCCCGCGATCGGTCTGCTGATCCGGCGGCAGCCCCGGCTGGCCGTCTACCTGATCGTCACGGGGGTCGGCGGGCTGATCCTTGACCCGTCGCTCAAGGCGCTCGTCGGTCGACTCCGCCCGGTGGTGGACGTCCCGGTCGCCAGCGCTCCCGGCAACAGCTTCCCGAGCGGTCACGCGCTCGGCTCCATCGTCGCGTACGGGGCGCTGCTGCTGGTGTTCCTGCCGGCGATGGCGCCCCGCTGGCGCAAGCCCGCGATCGTCGGCGTCGGCGTGCTGGTGGCGCTGATCGGGTTGACCCGGATCTCGCTGGGCGTGCACTTCGTCTCCGACGTGCTGGGCGCCTGGCTGCTCGGTGCCGCCTGGCTGGGTGTCACCGCGTACGCCTTCCGGCTGTGGCGGCGCGAGCGCGGCAAGCCGGTGCCGCCGCTGACCGAGGGACTGGAGCCGGAGGCGGGGCACGACATCGCCATCGCCCCGGCCGAGGAGCGTGTGCTGGCGCATCCCCGCTCGGCGATGGCCGAGCTGCTGGTCGGTTGGGTGCTGGTGTTCGGCGCGCTGTACGGCTTCGGCATGTTCGTCAGCTACCACGCCAAGGGCACCTTCTTCGCGACCCTGGACACCGTGGTCCCGCGCTGGTTCGCCGACCGGCACATCGACGTGCTGACCGATGTGAGCTGGTGGTGGAGCAAGTTCGGTGACACCCACGCCATCCTGCTCATCTCGCTGGTGTTCTGCCCGCTGGTGCTCGCGGTGTGGCGGCGGTGGCGGCCCGTGCTGTTCGTGGTGCTGGCGATGGTCGGTGAGCTGACCCTCTTCCTCGCCTCGGCGCACGTGGTCGGCCGGCCGCGTCCGCCGGTGGAGAACCTGGACGGGCAGATGCCCACCTCCTCGTTCCCGTCCGGGCACATTGCGGCCACGATCTGCGTCTGGCTGGCGATCACGCTGATCGTGTTCCCGCGTACCGACCGCTGGTGGCGGTGGATCTTCGTGGCGCTGGCCGTGATCATGCCGGCCGGGGTCGCCACCTCCCGGATGTACCGGGGGATGCACCACCCGACGGACTTCATGGGCGCGATCCTCCTCTCCGCGCTCTGGATCGGCCTGCTCTACCTCGTGATCCGCCCCAACGCCGACCTGGCGGAGGGCAACCAACCGGCGATCGAGTCGGAGGACCTGGACACCCTCGACGACGAGCTGGCGCGGGCCGGCCGACCCGACTGAGCGCCGCGATGCTGCGGTTGATGACCTGGAACATCCGTACCGGCGGCCGGGACCGTGGCGGCTCCGACCGGCTGGATCGGGTGGTCCAGGTCGTCGACCAGCAGGCGCCGGACGTGTTGGCGTTGCAGGAGCTGCGCGGCTTCGACCGGGCGGGGCTGATGGACACCATTGCGGACCGGGTCGGGATGACGCCCCACCTGGCCCGGTCCTGCTTCGGGCAGCCGGTGGCGGTGCTGGTCCGGCCGCCGTACCGGGTGCTCGCCGCAGGGCCCCTGCGTCGGCCGTTGCACCACGCCGCGGCCCGCGTCGTGGTGTCCACCCCGGCCGGGCCGCTCACCGTTGTCGGCACCCACCTGTACCCGTACTCCGGAGGCCGTCGACGGATGGAGGTCGACTGGCTGGTCGCTGCCCTGCGCCGCGCCCCCGGGCCGTTGACCCTGCTCGCCGGTGACCTCAACTCGCTCGACCCGACGGTCGATCACACCGCTCGTCTGGACGGACTGCCCGCTCTCTACAAGCGACGGCACCTCCGTCGGCGCGGCGGTGCCGTGGACACCCGCGCGGTCGCCCGGCTGCTCGCCGCCGACCTGGTCGACCTGTGGCCGTGCGCCAACGCCGACGCGCCGGAGGCCGCGGGTCTGACCGTCCCGACCCGGTTCGGCGGCGCGGAATTCGCCGGGATGCGGCTGGACTACCTGTTGGGCAGCCGTGCGGTGGCCGAGCGGGTACGCGGCTGCCGGGTGATCCGCGACGCGGCGACGGACACAGCCTCCGACCACTACCCACTGCTGGCCACCATCGACCTGTGACCGCGCCGGGGCCTCGGCGGATGGCGTCGTCGGGCTACCGTGCCCACCGTGACCGACCGCCCCACCCTCCGTCCGCCGCTGTCCGGGCCGCCGACCGACCGGCCGGCCGCGCCGACGGTGACGCTCGCGGCCCGAGCCCCGTCGGCGGTCGGCACGGCCGAGCCGGACACCGTCGCACTGCCGCTCGTCGCGGCCGTCGCGCGCGGTGTCGCGCTGGTCTTCGTGCTGCCGGTACGCCTGCTCTGGGAGCTGATCGCGGCTGCCGGCCGGCTGCTGGGCCGGTACCTGCTCACCCCGGTTGGACGGTTCCTGCGCGACTGGCTGGTGGCCCCGTTGGTCTGGGCCCTGGACCGGCTGGTGTGGCGTCCGCTGCTCTGGTGCGCCGACCGTCTACTGTGGCGTCCGCTGCGCTGGGTGGCCCGCAACCTGGTGTGGGTGCCGCTGGTGTGGCTGGCCCGGGGTGCCGCGTGGGTGGCCCGCAATCTCGTCTGGGTGCCGCTGGTGTGGCTGGGACGCGGCGTGGCGTGGGTGGCCCGCACGCTTGTCTGGCTGCCGCTGGTGTGGCTGGCCCGCCACGGCCTGCGCCCACCTCTGGTGGCCCTGGGCCGGGTGCTGGTCTGGCTGGCCGAGCACCTGGTCGTGCGGCCGCTGCGCTGGCTGGGCGCGGCCCTCGCCCCCGCCGGGCGGCTGCTGTGGCGCGGCGTCGCCGTGCTCGCCGGGGCGGTGGGCGCCGCGCTCGTCGCGTTGGCGCGGGGGGTCCGGTGGGTCGTGGTCGGCCTGGCGCGGGGAGTCTGGTGGCTCGTCGTCGGGTTCGGCCGGCTGGTCGTGACCGCGCTGGTGGGGGCGTGGCGGACCGCCGGCTGGCTGTTGCGGTGGTTCTACCGACTGCTGCTGCGCCCGGTCGGGCTGGGGCTGCGCTGGCTGTGGCGGCACACCGTACGCCCGCTGCTGTCGGGCATCCGCTGGGTCTGGTCGGTGACTGTCATGCCGGTGGCGCGTGGCCTGCGCGTGGTCTGGCGGGCCACCGTCACTCCGGCGGCCCGGTGGACCCGACGCGCGGTGCTCGACCCGGCCCGGGTGGCCTCCCGCGAGGTGCTGAGCGCACTGGGTCTGCGCCGCTGACGACGCCTCAGAGCACCAGGTTGAGCAGCACGGTCAGCACCACCGAGGCCACGATCGAGAAGAGGATCATCAGGAGGCAGCCGGGGCCACCACCGGGCGGGCGGATCTCCGTGTTACCGAAGCGCATGAGGTTCACCTGTCCGTGAGTGCGGGCTGTGGGCTGAGCAGATGGCGGATCGCGTCCGCGACCGCCGTCGGCGCGGTGGTGACCACGTTGTGCGCGGCACCCGGTACGACGGTCAGGTCGGCGTCCGGCACCAGTCGGCTCGCCTGGTCGCGCCACCGCGCCGGCACCACCGGGTCGCGCTCACCGGCCAGCACGAGGGTCGGCGTGTTGATCCGCACGAGGTCGGCCTCGATCGCGTTGCGCACCGAGTGCGACAGCGTCGCGAAGACCCGCCAGGGCCGGGCGTCCCAGATGTCCCGAACCAGGATCGGCGCCTGCATCGGGGCCTCGCGCAGCGTGTCCACCAGCCACCGGCCGAACAGGGCGCGTCGGGACCGGGCGACCGGGTCACTGGTCGGCCCGGCGAGCACCAGCGCGCGTACCGCGTCCGGGTGGTTCGCGGCGACCGCGGCGGCGACCTCCGCGCCGAACGAGTGCCCCACCAGGCAGACCGGCGGCAGCCGGTACGCGGCCAGCCAGGCGGCCAGGTGGTCGGCGTGCCGCGCGACGTCGTACGCGCCCCGGGGGTGATCGCTCAGACCGAAGCCGGGCAGGTCCGGCACGTACACCGGGTGGGTCCTGGCGAGCGCGACGGCCAGCGGGGTGAGATAGCGGTGCGAGACGGCGAGGCCGTGCACCAGCACCACGGGCGTGGCCCCGGCGTCCGGCGCGGCGCTTCGCCGGGTGTGGGTGCGCAGTCCGTCGACGGGCCGCCAGTCGCTGGTGAGGCCGGCGGCCGGCCGGGGAGCGGCCAGGGCGAACCGCAGCTCGGCCAACCCGAACCGGCCGGCGGGCGTGAGCCCGGCCGGCCGGATCCGTTGGCGGCTCGTCGGGTGGCTCACAGCTCGCGGAGCCGGGGCAGTAGCTGATCCTGTGCCCAGTCCAGGAACATCGGCTGGGTCTCCCCGCCGACCTGGATGATCGCCACGTGCGTGAAGCCGGCGTCGACGAACTTGCGGAACGCGTCGACGTGCGCTTCCACGTCCGGGCCGCAGGAGATGCCCTCGGCGACGTCCTCCTCCCGGACGAACTGGGTGGCGGCGGCGAAGGACTCCGGCCCCGGCAGGTCGGCGTTGACCTTCCAGCCCATCCCGAACCAGCGGAACTGGTCGTGCACGATCTTGCGGCACTCGGCCTCGTCCGGGCCGTAGCAGATCGCCACCTGCCCGTAGCGGGGCTGGCCGGCACCGCCCGCGTCGTCGTACATCCCGATGATGTGCCGGTCGGGCTCGGTGGCGACGAGACCGTTGCCGTACTCGGCGGCGAGCGTGGCGGACTGCCGGCCGGAGGCGGCGATCGCCATCGGGACGGGCCGCTCGGGGCGGTCCCAGACGTAGGCGTCGGGTACGTCGAAGTGGTTCCCGGAGAAGGTCAACGTCTCGCCGTTGAGCAGCGGACGGATGATCTGCAACGCCTCCTCGAACATCTCGTGGCGCTGCTGCACGTGCGGCCAGCCGCCGACCACGTGCTCGTTGAGGTTCTCCCCGGCGCCCAGGCCGAGGGTGAAACGCCCGTCCGAGAGCGCGCCGATGGTGCTGGCCTTCTGGGCGACCACGGCCGGGTGGTAGCGGCGGATCGGGCAGGTCACGAAGGACATCAGCTCCGCGCGGGAGGTGGCGTGCGCGACCGCGCCGAGCACCGACCAGGCGTACGGGGAGTGGCCCTGCGAGTCCAGCCACGGGTAGTAGTGGTCGGACATGACCAGTTGGTCGAAGCCGGCCGCCTCGGCTCGCACCGCGTGGTCCACCAGTTGCTTCGGTCCGGCCTGCTCGCACATCAGGGTGTAGCCGACGCTCACCATCCCGTTATCTCCTTCTCGCCGACGGTTCGTCCCGGGATACCCAGGTCAGCAACGGTCAACCCTCCCGTCCGGTTCGCCCGGGCGATGCTTGACGGATGTCGTGGACCCGCCTACGGTCCTCTTAACCGGTTAAGACCCTCGGTGTGGCGCACATCCTGTGGTGGGGATGACCGCCCCGTGACGGCCCGCGTCCGCGCGGGCCGTCACGGCCGTCCGCCCCTTCGAGCGTTCTACTGAACCGGTTGCGAGGGCTGATCCATCGCCCTAGGCTGATGCGCGCCGCCGGGAGTCGGGCGGCGGCTGTCGGGCTGCAGCCGCCTTCCCCTGTCGTACCCCACCCCTGCCGGGCATCGGGGGTCCTCCCTGAGGAAGGCCATGAAGACTCGACTCTCCGCCGTCGGCGCCGCCCTGCTCGCGCTGCTGCTGGCCGTGCTGGCGTTCGGTCAACCGGCGCACGCCGCGGCCGGCTTCTCCGTCGCGGGCGGCAAGCTGTACGACGCCAACGGCGCCGAATTTGTCATGCGCGGCGTCAACCACGCGCACACCTGGTACCCGCAGCAGACCAGCTCGTTCGCCAACGTCAAGGCGCTCGGCGCGAACACCGTGCGGGTGGTGCTCGCCAGCGGCGACCGCTGGACCCGGAACACCAACGCCGACGTCGCCAACGTCATCTCGCTCTGCAAGGCCAACCGGCTGATCTGCGTGCTGGAAGTTCATGACACGACCGGGTACGGCGAGCAGAGCGGCGCGATCACCCTCGACCGTGCCGTCGACTACTGGCTCAGCCTGAAGGACGTGCTGGTCGGCCAGGAGCGGTACGTCATCGTCAACATCGGCAACGAGCCGTACGGCAACCAGAACTACGCGTCGTGGGCCACCGACAGCGCCAACGCGATCAAGAGGCTGCGGACCGGGGGCCTGACCCACACCATCATGGTGGACGCCCCGAACTGGGGCCAGGACTGGTCGTTCACGATGCGCGACAACGCCGCGTCGGTCTTCGCCGCCGACCCGGCCCGCAACACGCTCTTCTCCATCCACATGTACGGCGTCTTCGACACCGCTGCCGAGATCACCGACTATCTGGGCCGGTTCCGGACGGCGGGGCTGCCCATCGTGGTCGGTGAGTTCGGCTTCAACCACTCCGACGGCGACCCGGACGAGGACACCATCCTCGCGTACAGCCAGGCCAACGGGATCGGTTGGCTCGGCTGGTCGTGGAGCGGCAACGGGGGTGGCGTCGAGTATCTCGACATGGCCACCGCCTTCAACCCGGCCAGCCTGACCACCTGGGGGCAGCGGGTCTTCAACGGCGTCAACGGCATCCGGCAGACGTCCCGCGAGGCCACCGTTTTCGGCGGCACCCCGCCGACCACCACGCCCCCTCCCACCACGCCCCCGCCGACGACGCCCCCTCCCACGACGCCCCCGCCGACGACGCCCCCTCCCACGACGCCCCCGCCGACCACTCCGCCGCCGGCCGGTGGCTGCTCGGCCACGTACACCATCACCAACCAGTGGCAGGGCGGCTTCCAGGGTGAGGTGCGCGTGACCGCAGGAGCGTCGGCGATCACCGGCTGGACCACCCGGTGGACCCTCGCCAACGGCCAGAGCGTCACGCAGTCCTGGAACGCGACGGTCACCAGCAGCGGTTCCACGGTGACCGCGCGGAACGCCGACTACAACGGCCGACTGGCCGCCGGCGCCAGCGCCACCTTCGGCTTCCTCGGCGGCTGGAGCGGCACCAACCCCACACCGCAGGTGAGCTGCACCGCCAGGTGAGCGACCTGCGGCGAGCAAATCCAGATGGCCGGGCCCGCATCGGGCCCGGCCATCGCGTCCTTCGGGTGCCCGAACGCGGTCGCTGCTGCTTCCCGGTCAGTGCTGCTCGCCGGTCAGGTTCACGATGACCACGCCCGCGATGATCAGCGCGATGCCCACGAGCTTGACCGGCCCGACCGACTCACCCAGGAACACCGCGCCGATCGCCACGATGGCCGCGGTGCCCAGGCCCGACCAGAGGGCGTACGCGACACCGACCGGTATCTCCTTGACGGCCTGGGCGAGCAGGAGGAAGGCCAGCACGTAACCGGTGAGGCAGCCCAGTGTCGGCCAGACGCGGGTGAACCCGGCGGTGCTCTTGATCAGGCTGGTCGCCACCACTTCGGCGAGGATGGCGATTCCCAGCAGCACGTACGCCATACGGCCCCTCAGTCCTCGGTTCGCGATCGTCATGCTGCCGGCGGCCAGCCGGCCGTGATCGGAGCGTCGCTACCCAGGCTAATGCCGTCGACCGTCCGGCCGGGCCGTCGCTTCCCTCACGTCGCGCCCCGCACGTCGCGTTGCCCGCGTCACCTCCCCCGGGTCGCGCTGCCCGCCTCTCCGGCGTCGCGTTGTCCGCGTCTTGTCCCCGCCCGGCACACGCCATGCGGGTCCTTTGGAGCTGATGCCGTAAGCGAATCGTGTGGAGAGCGGGCCCGGTCGGGTCAACGCGTGAATCGTCTACGACATCAGCTCCAAAGGCAGCGAGCAGACCCCTACGCCTGGCCGGCGGGGCAAATCCGACCGGAGCTCTTGACGAGGCGAGGTCCGGATCGCTGATGTGGGCGTGGGCGTGATGGGTGGGCCGTCGGGGGCGTGGGCGTGGTGGGCGGGCCGTCGGGGGCGTGGGCGTGCTGAGCCGTCGTGGGGCGAGGGCGTGGTGGCGGGCCGTCGGTGGCGAAGGCTGCTCGGTGACGGGTCAGAACTCGACCCTGCTCAGAGCGCGTCGGGGGATTGCTGCGGCTGCGTCGGCCCTGGTCGACCCCGGGACTCGGCGGCCAGGCGGGCGGCGCGCATGGTGAGGTAGCGCTGTTCGGGGAGGCTGCTCGTGCGGGCGGCGGCATCCCGGTAGTCCGCGATGGCCCGTTCCCGGTCGCCGGCCATCTCGTGCAGGTGCGCGCGGGCGGCGGGCAGCCGGTGGTGTTCTGCCAGCCGGGGATCGTCCGCCAGCGCGTCGAGAGCCCGGAGGCCGGCCGACGGCCCGTGCACCATGGCGATCGCGACGGCCCGGTTGAGTGCCACCACCGGGGTGCCGGCCACCCGTTCCAGCACGTCGTACAGCGCCAGGATCTGGGGCCAGTCGGTCGCGTCGGTGCCGGGAGCCTCGTCGTGCAGCGCGGCGATGGCGGCCTGCACCTGGTAGGGGCCGACCGGGCCGCGCGGCAGCGCCGCCGTGACCAGTGCGATGCCTTCGGCGATGGCCGCCGCGTCCCAGCGGCCGCGATCCTGCTCGGCCAGTGGGATCAGCTCCCCGGAGGGACCGGTTCGTGCCGGGCTGCGCGCCTCCGTGAGCAGCAGCAACGCGAGCAGTCCGGCGGTCTCACTGTCGTCGGGCAGGCGTACGTGCAGCGCCCGGGTCAGCCGGATCGCCTCGGCCGCGAGGTCGACACGGCGTAGGTCCGGGCCGGCGGTGGTGGTGTGCCCCTCGGTGAAGATCAGGTAGAGCACCTGTCGGACGGCCGCCAGCCGATCGGCCCGCTCCGCCTCCTCGGGCATCCGGAACGGCAGCCCGGACGTGCGGATCCGCTGCTTTGCCCGGCTGATCCGCTGCGCCATGGTCGCCTCGGGCACCAGGAACGCGCGGGCGATCTCGGCCGTGCTCAGACCGCCGACCGCGCGCAGGGTCAACGCGACGGCCGACGCCGCGGCGAGCGCCGGATGACAGCAGAGGAAGAGCAGGACCAGGGTGTCGTCCCGCTCGGCGGACAGCTCCTCGTCCGGGGCTGGCGCGTACCGCCGGTCGTCCGGGTCCTGACGGGTGACCAGGTCCTCGCGGCGACGCCGGGCCTGCTCGCCGCGGACCAGCTCGATCATCCGGCGGTAGCCGACCTGGATCAGCCAGCCGCAGGGGTTCGTCGGCAGCCCGTCGGCCGGCCACTGGCCGGCGGCGGCGAGCAGCGCCTCCTGTACGGCGTCCTCGGCGGTGGCGAAGTCACCGAACCGACGGGTGAGCACGCCGAGGACCTGCGGCGCCAGTTCGCGCAGCAGGTCCTCGATGCGAAGGTCGGCGGTCAGCGCTCACAGCTCCTGCGACGGAGCGGACATCACCGGATGCACCTCGATCGGCATGTTCAGGGGCCGGCCACCGGGGCCGGGCGCGGTGGAGATGTGCGCGGCCAAGTCCACCGCCCGCTGCGGGCTCTCGACGTCGACGATCCAGAAGCCCGCGAGGAACTCCTTCGTCTCGGCGAACGGGCCCTCGGTGACGACCGGCGCACCGCCCTCGCCGGCGCGCACGATCCGCGCCTGCTGCGGGCCGCCGAGGCCCTGCGCGTCGACCCACTCGCCATCGGCAGCCAGCTTCTCGTTGACCTCACCCATGAACGCGACGTGCGCCCGGACCTCGTCCTGCGTCCAGGTGTCGATGCCCGGGAAGTCGGTCCCGGTGGCGCTGAACTGCATCAACAGCATGTACTTCATCGTTTCGCTCCTCACGCCCGCGCACCGTGGTCGGTGCTCTCACCCTGAGGTAGAAGCCGACGACACCGTTCTCGACACCCCGGAGGTAAGAAATTTCTAGCCGACCTCGTCGACCTCGAACAGCAGGCTCTGTTCGGGGTGCAGCGCGGGTAGCTGCACGCCCACCCGGGCCAGCGCCGCTCCGCTGAGCGTGACGCCGGACGCCAGCCAGGGCGGCCCGGAAAGGTCGATCGTCGCCGGAGGTGGCACGTCCGGGACCGGGCGCACCCGGTAACGCCGCGCCGGGTCGAGGCCGGGCAGCCGTACCGCGCCCGGGGTCTGCGCCACCGAGGTGGTGAGCCGGGCCACCGCGTACACCGCTCGGGTCTTGTCCTTCTCGACCACGCCGTGCGCCCAGACGGCCGGGTCCGGGTGGTCGACCCGGACCACCCGCCCGGAGTGCAGCAGCGGACGCAGCCGCTTGTGCAGCGCCACCCAGGCGGTCAGCTCGGCCTGTTCGGCGGCGCTGATCGAGGCGATGTCCCACTCGATGCCGTGGTGACCGAACAGCGCCGTGGCCGCCCGGAAACCCAGGTCGTGTACGCGGTGGGTGGTGTGCGAGCGCTGCGGCCCGATGTGCGTGCCGACGAGCTCCGGCGGCAGGAGCAGACCGGTCCAGCGCTGGATGCCGAGCCGTTCCAGGGCGTCGTTGCAGTCGCTGGCCCAGACCCGGTCGGTGCGGGCCAGGATGGCCAGGTCCACCCGGGCGCCCCCGGACGAGCAGCTCTCGATCTCCACGCCGGGGTGGCGTCGACGCAGCTCGTCGAGGAGGCGGTAGACCGCGAGGGTCTGCCCGTGCACCCCGGGTCGGCCGTGGTGCCCCGCCTCGGTGAGGTCCCGGTTGTGGTCCCACTTGAGGTAGCTGATCCCGGGATGCTCGGTGAGCAGCGCGTCGAGGCGTTGCAGCACGTAGTCGTACGCCTCAGTGCGGCCCAGGTCGAGCACCTGCTGTCGGCGCCAGGCGGGCGGCAGCCGCCCCGGCAGGGTCAGCAGCCAGTCGGCGTGCGCGCGGAACAGGTCCGAGTCGGGGTTGACCATCTCCGGCTCCACCCACAGGCCGAACTGAAGGCCGTGGCCGGTCACGTGGTCGATGAGCGGTTGCAGGCCGTCAGGCCAGACGTCCTCGTCGACGTACCAGTCGCCCAGCCCGGCCGTGTCGTCGCGCCGGCCGCGGAACCAGCCGTCGTCGAGCACGAACCGTTCCACGCCGATCTGCGCGGCGCGGTCGGCGAGGGCCCGCAGCCGGTCCAGGTCGTGGTCGAAGTAGACCGCCTCCCAGACGTTGAGGGTCACCGGGCGCGGCGATCGCGGGTGTCCGGGCCGCGCCCGCACGTGCGAGTGGAGTACGTCGCTGAGTCCGTCCAGCCCCTCGTCGGACCAGACGGCGTAGAGCAGTGGAGTCTCGTACGCCTCGCCGGGGGCGAGTCGGATCTCGCCGGGGGCCAGCAGCTCCCCGCCTCCGAGGGTGGAGTCGCCGGTGGGTCGGCGTTCGGCGACGGTGAGGTGGTCGCCGCTCCACGCGGTGTGCACCGCCCAGATCTCGCCGTGGCCGAAATCGAACCCGGCGGTGCCGGCCACCAGCAGCAGTGTGGCGTCGTGTCCGGTGCGACCGTGCCGCCCCTCGCGGACCCACGCGCCGTGCTGCCACGGGTGCCGCTGCGGCGAGCGTTCGCGGCACCAGCGGCCGGTCAGGTCGAGCAGTTCGGTGGCGACCGCCGGCACCGGGAGCACCGGGGTCAGCTCCCGCACCTCGTACGGGCCGTCGCCGTCGTTGCGGAGCCGGTGCCGGATGGTCAGCAGGCCGTACGGGTCGAGCGTGATCTCGATGGTCAGGGACAGCCCGGCGGCCTCGTCCGACGCCCGTACGGTGACCCGGGCCGGGGCGTCGGCCGGCTCGTCGACGGCGAGGCCGTCGAGTCGGAACGCGGTGGACCAGTCCCGCCCGTCGCGGTGCCCGGCCAACCCCGGTCGACCGCTCCAACCGGCGCTCGCCTCCGGCAGCAGCGACAGCACGGGTGGCTCGTCGAAGCTGCTCGGCACCACCGGTGGCACGGTGGCGTCCACGAGGTGGCGCAGGCCGTCGTCGTCCAGGTCGCCGATGTCGCCACCCCAGTGGGCCACGCGGGGCAGCCCCGGGCCGCGCGCGTCGAGTACCAGGCAGGTCCGCCCGCGGCGCAGGTGCAGGATGGTCATCCTTTGGAGGCTCCCAAGGTCAGGCCCCGGACGAAGTGCCGCTGGAGCATAAAGAAGATCACGAGGGTGGGGATCGCGACGAGCACGCTGCCCGCCGAGACCAGGTTGTTGTCGGTGAAGAACTGGCCGCGAAGGTTGTTGAGTGAGCTGGTCACCGGGAACTTGTCACCGGTACGCATGAGGACGGTGGCCCAGAAGAACTCGTTATAGATCCAGGTCACCTCCAGGGTGGCCAGCGCGGCCAGGGCCGGCCGGCACAGCGGCATGGTGATCTGCCAGTACTGCCGCCAGACGCTCGCGCCGTCGACCATCGCCGCCTCGTACAGGTCGTGGGGGAGCGCCTTCATGTAGTTGCTGAGCACGAAGACGCAGAACCCGCACTGGAAGGCGACGTTGATCAGGATCAGGCCCCAGTAGCTGTCGTAGAGCAGCTCGGAGTCGCTCATGAACTCCGGCAACGGCACCTCGGTGAACAGTCGGAACAGCGGGATGAGCAGCGCCTGTTGCGGCAGCAGGTTGGCGGCGGTGAACACCCCGAGCAGGAGCAGGTTGATCTTCCAGCTGAACCGGGCGATGACGAACGCCACGCAGGAGGCGAGGAAGAGCGTCAGCAGCACCGCCGGCACCGTGATGTAGACCGAGTTGAGGAAGTGCTTGCCGAACTCCGCCTGATCCCAGGCCGTGACGTAGTTGTCGATGGTCCAGCCGCCGAACGAGACGTAGCCGTTGGCGGCGGTGTACTGGTACGAGCGGAACGACGTGAGGACCGCCCAGGCGATCGGGAAGAGCCAGATCAGCGCCACCGCGATGAGGAAGCCGTGCAGCAGTATCCGCAGCGGGGTCAGCTTGCGTCGGCGGATCGGGGTGTCGACGCTCATTCCCGGTTCTCCCTCATCACGGTCGCCAGGTAGATGGTGATGAAGACCAGCGAGACGACCAGCATGATCGTCGCCAGCGCCGAGCCGAAGCCGATCCGGCTCGCCTCACCCACCACGTTCTGGGTGACCAGCGCGGAGATCAACTCCAGGCCGTTGCGGCCTTTGTTGACGACCCAGACCAGGTCGAACGCGCGCAGCGACTCGATCACGGTCACCACCAGCACGATGATGTTGATCGGTCGCAGCACCGGGAACACGACCCGGAAGAACGTCCGGACCTCGGAGGCGCCGTCGACGGCGGCGGCCTCGCGCAGCGACGGGTCGACGCCCTTCAGCCCGGCCAGGTAGAGCAGCATGATGTAGCCGACGTGTCGCCAACCGGAGGCGACCATGACCGCCCAGATGTTGACGTTCGAGTCGCCGTACCAGTCGGTGCCGGTGCCGAGGACGGCGTTGATCAGACCCTGGTCACGGGAGTAGAGCAGCTGCCAGACGAAGCCGATCAGCGCCAGCGAGAGCACCACCGGCAGGTACAGCGCCGTCTGGTAGAAGCGGCTGCCGCGTAGCTCCTTGTCGAGCAGTACGGCCAGGAACATGCCGAACGGCGTGGCGACCACGAACAGCACGGCCAGCCAGAGCAGGTTGTGTTGGATCGCCGGCACGAACGGCGGGTAGATGTTCACCACGTCGCTGTAGTTGCGCCCGCCGACGAACTCGATCTCGTTGAGTGGACCGATGCCGTCCCAGTCGGTGCCGGACAGCACCACGGTCGCGAGGGCCGGCAGCCAGACGAGCGCGGTGACGAGCAGCAGTGGGACGAGCACCATCAGCGTGATGACCACGCGGTCGGTGGGGGACAGGAGCCGTAGCCGCCGGCGACGACCACCCGTGGAGGTGGTCGCCGGCGGCGGCGGCACGGCGCGATCCGCTTGGATCAGGGGTAGGTCGGACACGAGGTCCTCCCCCTTCCGCCGTCAGTCAGTGAAGATCGACTTCTTCTGGTTCTCGATGGACGATGTCAGCCCGTCGATGTCCTTCGGGTTCTTGATGAACTGCTGGATCGCCGGGATCATCACCGTGGAGGCGAAGTCCGGCCGGGTGTCCCGGTCGAGGAACTGGGCGATCTCGGTGGCCGACCCGACCAGCTCCGCGGCCTTCTTCTGCAGCGCCGTGTAGCCGCCGACGTCCGCGCCGCTGTTGGCGACGAGGACGGCCGGGTCGTTCTTGAGGTTGATGTCCGCGGCGGCCTTGCCACCGAAGTACTCGAGCAGCTTGCGGGCGTTGTCCTCGTTCTTGGGCTTGCGGGCCATCATGTAGCCGTCGATCGGGGCGTCCAGCGCCTTCGCGCCGATGGCCGGGTCGATCTCGGGGAAGGTGAAGAAGTCGAGGTCGTCCTGCTCTTCGTTGCTGAACTGCTGACCGACGAAGAGGCCCAGCAGGTACATGCCGCTCTTCTTCTGCTGCAACGACTGCGCGGCCTCCTGCCAGGTGCGGCCGAGGCTGTCCGGCTGGTGCAGGGGGAGCAGGCCGGCCCAGGTGTCGAAGACCTTCTTGACCTTGTCGGAGGTCCAGGCCTCCTTGCCGGCCATCAGGTCGACGTGGAACTGGTAGCCGTTGATCCGCAGGTTGAGGATGTCGAACGTGCCCATCGCCGGCCAGCCGTCCTTGTCGGCGAAGGCGATCGGGGTGAGGCCGTCCTTCTTCATCTGCGCGCCGAGCGCGGTGAACTGGTCCAGCTTGGTGGGTACCTGGTAGCCGTGCTGCTGCCAGACCGACTTGCGGTAGAAGACCGCCCACGGGTAGTACGTCCCCGGCACGAAGTACTGCTTGCCGTCGTCGCCGGTGGACGCCTTCTTGAACGCGTCGGAGTAGCCGGAGATCTTGCCCCACACGTCGCTGATGTCGCTGGCCAGGCCCTTGGCGGCGAAGAAGCGCATCCGGTAGCCGGCGAACCAGGTGAAGACGTCGTCCGGCTTGCCCTGCAGGTAGTTGTTGATGTTCTCCTGGAACGTGTTGTGGTCGACCGTGTTGGTCGCGACCTGGACGCCGGACGAGGTCTTGAACCCGTCGGTGATCTTGGCGAGGACGTCCTTGGGCTTCGGGTCGGACTGGTTGGAGCCGAGCGAGACGTCCTTACTGGACCCGCCGGAGCCGGAGTCGTCGCCGCAGCCGGCGAGCAGACCGGTGCTGAGCAGCGCGCCCGTGCCGGCCGCGCCGGCCAGCAGTGACCGCCGGTTGATGCCTGCGACGGAGGGCGGTACGAGCCGAGCCAGGTACTCGGCTTGTGATCGGGGACGGGACATCGGTGCCTCCTGCGGATGAAGAGGTGCTACGTCCAAGGGATCAGGTGTGGTGAGGAGCGGTCGAGCCTGGCAGATACGCATCGTGATCCACCGAGAATCCACATTGGCGAACACGATCGGCCAGTTGGGGCCTCAAGCTACCTCTCCATAGGCCGCTGTCAAGAGGTACTTTCGCCTCTGATAACCTAGTCGTGATCCGGCTGTTACGAGGTAAACGTTGGAAACGAAGTCGATGTTGGAAACTGTTGACTTCGGTGGGTGGCCGGTGCACCCTCACCTGTCATGCGGCGATGGCAGGGTGACGGCATCTACTTCGGAGGCGACTACAACCCTGAGCAGTGGCCCGAACAGACCTGGTCGGAGGACGTCGAGCTGATGCGACGGGCCGGGGTCAACCTGGTCTCCGTCGGCATCTTCTCCTGGGCACGCCTGGAACCCCACCCCGGTCGGTTCGAGTTCGGCTGGCTGGACCGTGTGCTCGACCTGCTGCACGACGGGGGCATCCAGGTCGACCTGGCCACCGCCACCGCCAGTCCACCGTCCTGGCTGTCCCGCGCGCACCCGGAGACGCTGCCCCGACGGGCCGACGGCGCGATCCTCTGGCCGGGCGGACGACAGGCGTACTGCCCCAGCTCCCCGGTTTTCCGCGAGCGCTCCCTGGAGCTGGTGCGCGCGGTCGCCGGCCGGTACGCCGAGCACCCCGCCGTCGTCATGTGGCACGTCTCCAACGAGCTGGGCTGCCACAACGTGCATTGCTACTGCGACGTCAGCGCCGAGGCGTTCCGGGGGTGGCTGCGCGAGCGTTACGGCGACCTGGACCGGCTCAACGACGCGTGGGCCACCGCGTTCTGGAGCCAGCGCTACGGCGACTGGGCCGAGATCAATCCGCCGCGCACCGCGCCGACGTTCGCCAATCCGACGCAGCAGCTCGACTTCCTGCGCTTCTCCTCGGACGAGCAGCGCGCCCAACTACGCGCCGAACGCGAGGCGCTCAAGACGCTGGTCCGCCAACCGATCACCACCAATTTCATGGTCGGTATGGCCAAGCACATGGACTACCACTCCTGGGCCGGCGACGTGGACCTCGTCTCCAACGACCACTACCTGAACGCCGCCGACCCCCGGGCCGACCTCGGGTTGGCGCTCGCCGCCGACCAGACCCGGGGCGTCGCCGGTGGCGAGCCCTGGCTGCTGATGGAGCACTCCACCAGCGCGGTCAACTGGCAGCCGCGCAACGTCGCGAAGCTCCCCGGCCAGCTCCGCCGCAACAGCCTGGCTCACGTCGCCCGGGGCGCCGACGGGGTGCTGTTCTTCCAGTGGCGTGCGTCCCGGGCCGGAGCCGAGAAGTTCCACTCCGCGCTGGTGCCGCACGCCGGCCCGGACACCAAGGTGTTCCGCGAGGTCTGCCAGCTCGGCGCGGACCTCGCGGCCCTCGCCGAGGTACGCGGCAGCCGGGTCGACGCCGAGGTGGCGATCCTGTTCGACTTCGAAGCGTGGTGGGCGGTCGAGTTGGACTCCCACCCGAGCGTCGACGTCACGTACGCCGACCGTCTCAACGCGTTGTACGGCGCGCTGTGGCGGGCCGGCGTGACCGCCGACATCGTCCACCCGTCGAGCGATCTCAGCGGTTACCGACTGGTCCTGGCGCCCACCCTCTACCTCGTCCGGGACGCCGACGTCGAGGCGCTGCGCCGATTCACCGAGGCCGGCGGCACGGCGGCGGTCACCTACTTCAGCGGCATCGTCGACGAGAACGACCACATCCGCCTCGGCGGTTACCCCGGCGCGTTCCGCGACCTGCTCGGCGTCCGCACCGAGGAGTTCTTTCCGCTGCGCGAGGGCGAGCGCGTCGGACTCGACGACGGCGGCACCGTCGACGTGTGGACCGAGTGGCTGCACGCCGACGACGCCGAGGTGCTGGCGTCGTACACCGACGGGCCCTTGCCGGGCGTGCCGGCGCTCACGCGGCGGCCGGTCGGCGCGGGCGCCGCGTGGTACGTCGGCGCCCGGCTCGACGAGCCGGCCACCGACCGGCTGGTCGCCCGGCTGCTCGACGAGGCCGGCGTCCGTCCGGCGGCGCAGGCGCCGACCGGGGTGGAGGTGGTACGACGCCGCGACGGCGAGCGGACCTGGCTGTTCGCGATCAACCACACCTCGTCGGAAGTACGGATCCCGGCGACCGGTGTCGAGTTGTTGACCGGCACGCGGTGCGCGGGTGAGCTGACCCTGCCGGCCGGCGAGGTGGCCGTGGTCCGCGAGGACCGGTCGTAGGGTGGTCGACGGCCACGGCGCGAAGGAGGTTCCCCAGATGCTTGCCCAGCAGCGGCAGAGCGCCATCCTCGACCTGATCCGCCAGCGCGGTGGGGTGCGGGTGAGCCACCTGGTCAGCCGGTTCGGCGTGTCGGACATGACGATCCGGCGCGACCTGGAGGTGCTGGCCGAGCGCGGCCTGGTGGACAAGGTCCACGGTGGCGCGACGCTCGCCGGTCCCGGCTCGGCCGACGAGCCCGGCTTTGCCGCGAAGTCGATCCGTCAGCAGGCCGAGAAGCGGGCCATCGCCGAGCGGGCGGCCACGATGGTGGAGCCGGGGATGGCCATCGCGCTGTCCGCCGGTACGACCACCGCCGCGCTGGCCACCCTGCTGTCCGACGTGCGCGGGCTGACCGTGGTGACCAACTCGATCCCGGTGGCCGACGCGCTCTACCAGAATCCGCGCGCCGACCAGACCGTCGTCCTGACCGGCGGCATCCGTACCCCGTCCGACGCGCTGACCGGCCCGGTCGCCGAGGCGGCGATCAGCGCGCTCAACGTCGACCTGCTCTTCCTGGGGGTGCACGGCCTCAGCCCGCGCACCGGCTTCACCACCCCGAACCTGCTGGAGGCCGGCGTGAACCGGTGCCTCATCGGGGCCGCCCGCCGGCTGGTGGTGCTCGCCGACCACACCAAGTGGGAGACGATCGGCATCGCCACCATCGCCCCGCTGGAGGCCGCCGACGTCCTCATCACCGACGCCGGGATGTCGGCCGAGGCGTGCACCACGATCGGCGAGCAGGTTGGCGAACTGGCCGTCGTCAAGACCGGTTAGGTCAGCGACTTTTCCCACAGCGCCCGAAGATCAGGCCAATCTTCGGTGACCATCTGGGCCGTCAGAGAGTCCAGTTAGGACACTTTTCAATAGCCATCGTCTGTTATCGCTGCTACCGAGAGTGGATGCGCTCAGGGAGCTATCAGCCGGCATTCATCTAGTCAAGATCTTGAGTCTCTTGGAAGGATCTCCGTACTCTCCGCTCGTCATCCGGCGTGTGTGGCGGGGAGGGTGTTGTGCGAACTCAGGCGTGGCCTTCGAGTGTGTTCACCAGGTTGACGCGAGGCCGTGCGGTGGGGTGGGCGTCCAGGCTGGCGATGATGCTGGTCCTGGTACTCGTCGCGACCCTCTCGGACGTGCCGACACGCCCCGCCGAGCCGGCCCGGGCCGCACCCGCCGCCGCGACAGCGCCCAAGCCGACGTGTCCGGACGATCGACCGGACGAGGTGTCGGCGGCGGTGGCGGCGAAGCTCTGCGGTGCACGGGTCGAGATCGCCGGCCGGCGTACGGAGACGACGCAGCTCTTCGCGAACGCCGACGGCACGCTGACCGAGGAGCAGGCGCTCGCCCCGGTCCGGGTCCGCAACGGCGACAAGTGGGTGCCGGTGGACCTGACCCTCCAGGGTCGATCCGACGGCACGGTCGCCCCGATCGCCCACCCGCGAGGGCTGGTGTTCGCCGGTGCCGCGTCGACGAACGGTAAGCACGAGGTCGCCTCCCTCGGCCTCGGCGACGACAAGGTCGGCCTGGCGTGGACCGGAGTCCTGCCGCCACCGGTCCTGTCCGGCCGGACGATCACATACCCGAACGTGCTGCCCAGTGTCGACCTGGTCTTCCACGCCCACGCCACCGGCTACGAACAGCATTTCGTGGTGAAGGACCGGGCCGGACTCGCGCAGGTGCGCAAGCTGACGCTGCCGATCCGGACCGGCAAGCTGACCGCGGCCGGGGACGGCATGGGCGGCCTGTTGTTCAAGGACAAGGCTGGTCGGCAGGTCAGCCGGGCGCAGACGCCGATCATGTGGGACGCCGAGGTCGGTGCCCTGTCCGGCGAGCGACTCAACCGGGCGCCGGTGGGTCTGCGGACGGTCGCGAAGGGCGCGGGTCGTACGGTGGTCGAGCTGACCCCGGACGCGAAGTTCCTCGCCCGCGCGGATCTGACGTTCCCGGTGACGATCGACCCGCCGACGTCGCTGTCGCCGTCCTTCGACGCGTTCGTGCAGAACTCGTACTCCAGTGACCAGTCGGGCTCGGCCGACCTGAAGTTGGGTCACTCCACGGACGGCGGAACGTTCACCGCGCGGTCGTACCTGCGATTCAACACCTCCGGCTTCGCCGGCAGCCAGATCATGAGCGCGAAGCTGAAGTTGTGGAACTACCACTCCTGGTCCTGCACGGCCGCCGGCTGGGAGGCGTGGCGGACCGACTACGTCGACTCGTCGGTGCGGTGGACCGACCAGCCCACGGCGCGGGCGAAGGTGGGCACCTCGTCAGAGACCCGGGGCTACAGCTCCTCCTGCGGTGACGGCTGGGTGTACATCGAGGTCGGTGGCGCGCTGCAGTACAGCGCGGACACGTCCGCGACCAGCGCCAGTGTGCTCCTGCGCGCGACCTCGGAGACCACGACCGCAGGCTGGAAGCGGTTCGATTCCGCCGAGGGCACCCATCCGCCGTCGGTCGCGATCACGTACAACAGCGCTCCGAGTGTCCCGAGCGCGGTCGCGGTGTCGCCGTGTTTCACCGCCTGCGGCGCCGGGGCCCGGACCGCCTCGGTGCGGCCGACGCTGTTCGCGAAGTTGGCCGACGCGAACGCGGGCCAGACGCTGCAGGCCGAGTTCGTCGTCCGCAACAAGGCCACCCAGGCGGTCGTCTCCTCGTCCGGCCTGCGCTCGGGCAGCCCCGCGTGGACCAGCGGCTCGACGGCCTCGTGGCAGGTGCCGGTGGACCTCGTCAACGGCACCCAGTACGAGTGGCAGGTCCGTGGCAAGGACCCGTGGAACTACGGCGGTTACACCGGCTGGACCAGCTTGACGGTCGACACGGACAAGCCGTTGGTGCCGTTCGTCTCCGCCAGCGTGTACCTGAATGACGGCCAGCCGCACGGTGGCGCGGCCGCGGCCGACACGTTCACCTTCTCTCCCGCCTCGGGCACGACCGATCTGGCCGCGTACGTGTACCGGTTCGACTACGACACGGCGGCGACCACGGTCGCGGCGACCGGCACCCATCCGGTCTCGCTGGCCCCACGGGACGGGCATCGCACGTTGACGGTGCAGGCGAAGGACTCCGCCGGCAACCTGTCCAACCCGAACCTGTACGTCTTCGAGGCCGGCAGCGCCGCGCTGGCGCAGCCGCTGCCCGGTGCGACCATCGTCAAGCGGACCAAACTTCAGGTCACCACTCCGGTGGCGGGCTACACCCGGGGCTACTTCGAATACCGGCGTGGCCCCGGCTCGGCGACTCTGCCGGTGCCGTCGGCGAACCTGACCTCGGCCACCGGCGCGCAGATCCTCGCGACCGCCGCGAGTCCGGTGAGCCTGTCCGCGCTCGGCGGGTACGCGGTGTGGAACGCCACCGACACCCTCGGCCTGGTCGGCGGCGTGGTCGAGGTCCGTGCGCAGTTGTACACCGCGACCGGCACGACCCCGGCGTACACGGTGCCGTGGGTCCGGGTGACCGTCGACTCCAGCGGTGACGGAGCCTCGGACGACGAGGTTGGGCCGGGCTCGGTGAACCTGCTCACCGGCGACTACGCCCTCTCCTCGGGTGACGCCGACGAACTCGGGCTGAGTGTCTCCCGCTCGGCGTCGTCCCGGGGCTACCGCGACGGCTACCAGCCGATGGTTCAGCGCCTGACGGCGAACCAGCAGCAGGTCTCCACCGACCTGACGGGGTTCAACGTCCCGTCGACCTCATCGGCGGTCCGGTCGACCGCCAGAGGACAGGGCGAGACGACTCCGGCCGACTCGTTGGAGATCACCCCGGTCACCACGACCAGCAACGACACCTACGTCGCGGTGGGCGGCGACGGCGGCGCACTCCGGCTGAACATGACGCCGGGTAAGACGTACCGGATGACGGGTTGGGTCTACGTGCCGGCCGCGACCGGTCTGGTGCCGGCGTACACCCAGCGTGGGCTCCGGATCGTCGGTTTCCACCGGGTCAACGGCGTCTACACCGAGGTGTCGTCGAAGATGGCCGCCTACCTCGACGGGTGGCAGGAACTCTCCGTGGACATGACCGTCCCGGCGGGCGCGACGGAGGCGTTCTTCCGCCTCTACAACGGCATGCAGGGTGGGTCGGGCCGCAAGGTCTACTGGGACAACCTCTCCATGACCGAGATCGTCGCGCCGTTCGGCCCCGCCTGGACCGGCGGTGCGACCGGCGGCGCGGCGGACGTCGAATACACCACGGTCACCTTCCCCGAACCGTCGCTGGCCCGGATCAACACGATCGGCGGCGGCTGGATCACTTTCGCGAAGAACCCCGACGGGGTGAGCTTCACTCCCGAGCCCGGCGCCGAGGGCCTGGTCCTGTCGAAGGTCGGCACCACCTCGTACCGGTTGTCGGAGATCGACGGCACCGCCACCGAGTTCACCTCCCAGGGCGGGGTGTGGGCGGCGACCTCGTCGTGGACGCCGGAGTCGGACACCACCTCCCGGTACGTCTACGACACCACCGGCAGTCGCCTCCTGCTGCAGAAGGTGATCAACCCGGCTGAGCCGGGGGTCGACGACACGAACCACTGCACGAGCGCCACCCCGGACCGTGGTTGCGAGGTGCTCGAGTACGTCTACGCCACCGCCACCACCGCCGGCCTGTCGCAGACGGTGTTCGGTGACTACGTCGACCGGGTGACGCAGGTCAAACTGTGGGCCTGGGACCCCGCCGCCTCGGCGACCACCTCCACGGTCATCGCCCGCTACAGCTACGACAACCTGGGGCAGTTGCGCGAGGTGTGGGACCCTCGCGTCACCCCCGCGTTGAAGACCGCCTACGAGTACGGAAACGGGCGGGTCACGAAGGTCTCCCCGGCCGGTGAGCTGCCGTGGATGTTCGACTACGGCAACCCCGACGTCGACACCGCCGCGCTGCGCTGGAACCTCGACGAGGGCAGCGGAACGAGTGTCAGCGACGCCTCCGGCAGCGGCCGGACCGGCACCGTCGCCAGCGGTGTCGGTTGGGGCCAGGGCAATGACCCCGACGACCCGGCCGACCGGGCCGCGACGTTCACCGCCGGCACCGGCCAGCAGATCAGCGTCGCCGGGACCGCCCTGTCCAACACCGCCTCGTACACCGTCTCGGCCTGGGTGCGGCTGAACAACAAGGACGGCAACCGCACCGCCGTCTCCAAGGACGGCGCCAGCACCAGCGGCTTCTTCCTCAACTACGTCAAGGAGACCGACCGCTGGGCGTTCTCCCGGGTGACCTCCGACAACACCTCGGCGACCCCGGTCCGGGCCAGCTCCAACACCGGAACCGTGGCCGGGCAGTGGACCCACCTGACCGGCGTCTACGACACCGCGGCCGGGCAGATGAAGCTGTACGTCAACGGCATTCAGCAGACGTCGACCGCCGCGACCGGCGGCTGGAACGCCTCCGGCAACTTCGTCATCGGTCGTGCGAAGTGGGCCGGCGCCGCCGCGAACGTCTGGGACGGCGACATCGACGACGTCCGCGTCTACGGCAAGGCTCTCAACGCCGACCAGGTCGCCGACCTCGCCACCGACGAGAACCCCGGCCGGCTCCTCAAGGCCCGCCGGGCCGCCCTGCAGCAGGGCTCCAAGACCGCCACCGACGGCGAACTCGCCACCAACGTCGTCTACAACGTCCCCCTGACCCAGGCAGCAGGTGGCCCGCACAACCTCAACGCCGCCGCCGCGGCGACCTGGGGACAGCTCGACCTGCCCACCGACGCCACCGCCGTCTTCGGCCCCGAGGACAATCCGGGCCGTAACAGCGCCATCCCCAGCTCACCCGGCACCGGCGGCTACACCTACGCCACCATCCACTACCTCGGCGCGAGCGGTAAGGAGGTCAACACCGCCACGCCGGGCGGGCACATCGACACCCAGGAGTACGACCGGTTCGGCAACGTCATCCGCACCCTGGAGGCCACCGACCGGGAACTTGCCCTGGGCACCCTTCCCGACTCGAACACCCACCTCGCCGAACTCGGCCTGGCCAACACCGACACCGCCAACCGGGCGCTCGCCCTGTCCACCATCAACAAGTACTCCACCGACGGCATCGACCTGATCGACACCCTTGGCACCACCGTCACCATGGTCCTGGAGAACCCCGTCGCCGACCCGGACGGCAGCGGACCGCTGACCGCCCTCGATGCCGGCACGACGGTGATCGGCCGCAGCCACGCGGTGAACGTCTACGACGAGGGCAAGCCCGACGGCGCCAGCTACCACCTCGTGACCACCGAGAGCGAGGGCGCCCAGATCGTCGGCTATCCCGACGTCGACGTCCGGGTCAGCAAGAACGGTTACGACGCCGAACACGGCGGCGTGTCCGGGTGGATGTTGAAGACCGCGACGAAGGTCGTCGCCGACGTCGGTGCCGGTGGGCAGAATCTGACCGCGTACGCGGTGCACAACGCCGCCGGGCGGGTCCTCAAGTCCTGGGGGATCGGCTCCTCCGGCTCGGACGCGATGGCCCGTGAGATCGTCTACTACACGGCGGGTACCAACACCCAGGACGCCGCGTGCGGAAACCGGCCCGAGTGGGCCGGGGAGCCGTGTGTGACCCGCGCCGTCGGCGCCGTCGCCGGGCACGACCCGGACCGGATGACCACCAACCTGCCCGTCCGCCGGGTCACCGAGTACACCCGTTACGGCGACGAGGCAGTGGTCACCGAGACCTCTGCCGGTAAGACCCGCACCACCACCACCTCGTACGACTCGGCCACCAGGGTGACCAGCGCGGTCATCACGTCGGACGAGGGCGCGGCTGTCGGCGCGGTCACCACGGCCTACAGCCCGACCTCCGGTGACGTGACCCAGACGACGATGGACGGTGCGACCGTCACCCGGGAGTACGACCTCCTCGGTCGACTCGCCTCCTACACCGACGCCGACGGCGGCACCACCGTCAACGAGTTCGACCGGTTCGGCAAGGCGTCGAAGGTCTCCGACCCCACCGGCAGTTCGGTCTTCGCGTACGACCGGGTCGCCGAACCACGTGGCCTGCTCACCTCGGTCACCGACAACATCGCCGGAACCTTCACCGCCAAGTACTCACCCGACGGACAGATCACCGAACTCGGATACCCGGGCGGCCTCACCCGTAAGGACCGGCTCGACGCGAACCTGCAACCCGTCGAGCGCACGTACACCCGGGATTCCGACGGGGCGGTCATCTACTCGGAGTCCGTGGTCGAGAACACCGCCGGCCAGTGGGTGGACCACACCTACACCGGCGGCGGCAAGAACTACGCCTACGACCGGCTCGGCCGGCTGACCAAGGCACGCCAGGACAGTGCGATCACGGGTGGCTGCGTGACCCGCACCTACGCCTACGACAGCCGTACCAACCGCACCAACAGCTCCACCTTCGACCCGGCGGCCGACGGCAGTTGCGACGAGGACGCGGCCGATGCGGAGGCCGACCATACGTACGACACCGCGGACCGCCTGACCGACGCCGGATTCGTCTACGACGCCTTCGGTCGAACCGTGGCGATGCCCGGTGGGCTGACCAACGCCTACTACGCAAACGACCTCGTCCAACGTCAACAACTCGGCGATTCGCGGCAGACCTGGACCCTCGACCCGGCCCACCGGTTCCGTGCCTTCACCACCGAGACGCTGGTCGACGGCAACTGGGCCAACGCCACCTCGAAGCTCAACCACTACGGCGACGACTCCGACGAACCCCGGTGGATCGTCGAGGACACCACCCTCGGCAGCATCACCCGCAACGTCTCCGGACCGGACGGTGACCTCGGCGCCACCACCAGCGCCACCGGCGACGTACGCCTGCAACTGATCAACCTGCACGGCGACGTCGCCGCCACCATTGATCCCGCGCTGACCGAACCCGAGCTGTTCGACTACGACGAGTTCGGTGTCCCGATGGCCGGGCAGGCCGACCAACGCTACGGCTGGCTCGGCGGCAAGCAGCGCTCCGGTGAGGCGATGGCGGACGTCATCCTCATGGGCGTACGCCTCTACAGCCCCGCCCTTGGGCGCTTCCTCCAGGTCGACCCCGTAGAGGGCGGCAACGCCACCGCCTACGACTACTGCGCCGGCGATCCCGTCAACTGCACCGACCTCGACGGCAAGTTCGGCTGGGGCAGTATCAAGAAGGGCCTGTCCAAGGTCGCGAAGGTCGCCTCCTACGCGTCCATGATCCCCGGCCCCATCGGCACGATCGCCGGGGTTGTCTCGGCCGTCTCCTACGCTGCCACCGGCAACTGGAAGGAAGCCGCCTGGGCCCTCGGCGGAGCGGCGGCAGCGGCCATCGGCGCCGGAGCGGCGGTCAAGGGCGCGAGACTGGCCGCCAGCGCTGCGCGTGCCGCGGCCAAGGCCCGCAAGGCCAGAAAGGCGGCCAAGGCAGCACGAGCGGCGAAGAGATGTAATTCCTTCGCGCCGGACACCCCCGTCCTGATGGCCGACGGACGCTATCTGCCCATCGCGGAGATCCAGGTCGGGGACCTGGTGATGTCCACCGACCCGAAGACGGGGATCTCGGCGGCGCAGCCCGTACTCGGGACCTTCGTCGGGCAGGGCAGCCGGCATCTCGTCGACATCGACCTCGACGGCGACGCCCGTGATGTCCTCACCGCCACCGCCGAACATCCGATCTGGGTCGACGGCAAGGGCTGGACCAACGCCGCTGAGGTCAGTGCCGGGGACGTGATCGTCGGTAGCCGCGGCGAGAAGGCCACGGTCCATCGCGTTCAGGAACGCGGCTGGCTGCGGGACCAGACGGTCCACAACCTCAACGTCGGCGACACCCACACGTACGTGGTCGCCGTCGACGATCTGGACATCCTCGTTCACAACGCGAGCTGCCCGATCCTGGATGCCGCGCGTAGGGGCGTACCGAGGTCCTCGGGCATGTACATCATTCATCTGAACAACGGCAAGAAGTACGTAGGTATCTCGAAGAACATGCACCGGCGCATCGGGCAGCACGTGAACCGGAGCAAGGGCGCGCTCCGGCGAGAGGGCCTCGGCGCGGCCGATATCAATCACATCTCGCACTACACGTTCAGCAAGGGCAGGAACTCCTGGGCCCGCATGCGGCGGTTGGAAAAGCGCACCATCCGCGCGTTCGGGGGACCCACTCGGGGGCGCGGTACCCTCTACAATCGAAGTTATTAGGCGAACGGGCGGAGGAGACGGCACCGTGTTCGGCAATCAGACGGTGAATCCCGGCGAATATCTGCTCTCGGACAGCGTCTGGCGGGAGGGTGACACCCGCCGGTACGTCGAGGGTGGTTGCGATGCCGTCTTCCTCGCCTTCGACAGTGACACCGGTCGGAAGCTCGACCTGAGTTTCCTGCGCGACCTGCCCAATCTGCGCAGGGTCGCGATCGAGGGTCCGTTACGTGATGACACGCTGGTATTCGAACTGGAGGATCTTCTCGGTCTGTCGTTGCTGACGCGGTCCAAGAAGGCGGTCCGGCTCGATCTGACGCCGAAGCTGGACACGCTCGTGCTGTCGGAGCGGCCGGGCCTGGAGACGATCGGCGCGCTGTCGGCCCTGCAACACCTGACGATCGACCGGTACGCCGGCTCGGACCTGACCCTGCTGGGGGCCAAGTCCGAGCTGGTGTACCTGAGGATCGAAGGGCGCAAGGCTGCCCTGGCCCTGCACGGTGTCGAAGAAGCGCCCAAGCTACGGCAGCTCGAAGTGGTCGATGCCGCCGTGGATTCCCTGGAGCCGTTGGCGCGCCTGGTCGAACTGCAGGAGGTTGTGGTCCGACCCAACGCGAAGTCGGCGCCGGTCGAGCCGCTGCGGCTCGATCCGGTGGCTGGTCTTCCGAACCTGCACACCCTGCGTCTCGGCGCGATCGCGTCGGCGTCACCCCTCGCCGCCGCGTCCGGTCTGCGGCGGCTCGTGGTCGGTACGGTGCTCGACGGTGACCTGCGTCCCCTGATCGATCTGCCCGACCACGTGGTGGTCACGGTCCTGGACAACGCCGCCCAGGACCGTGAGGTGCAGCGGTCACGACCCTCACAAGCTGGGCGTTGACGAGGGGGCTGATCCGGATCAGCCCCCTCGACCGACACACTCTAGGGATCGTCGGTAGGTAGGCAAGGCCCGTGGTGATCGGCCCGCCGCGCACAGCGGCGGCGATCCGGCATGATCCGGTCACAGAAAACACGGCGTCAGCGGCTGGACCGCGTTCGTCAACGGGGTCAAGGCCGGCAGGTTCGCCCGTACCGATCCGTGATCGACTCGACTTCGCCGATGTCGGGGTGTCCCGGTCGGGTTGATAGCCCGACTTCGGCGATGTCGAGTTGATCAGAAGTCGGTGGCGGCATCCACCGGCCAGCCTGCACCATCGAGGCCGTGGAAGCGCGCGAGGTGGCGGACCTGTTCGACCGTGCGGTGCATCGGCTGCGGCGCACCATCGAGAATGGCGATTCCGACGACGGATCGGAGCTGCTCCGGCAGTTAGTCGTCGATCATGGGCTCGTGGTGCCCGGTTCGGAAGGTCATGGGCGTTTAGTCCCCCACCACAACTCTATGATCGACGATGCGGGGCGGGCGGGGGCAGGTTGGACCGGTTCGGGTGCGGAGGCCGTCCGGCTGGCCGTTGGCCGGCTCGCCGATCTGGATCGCGTGGTGCGCGCGGCGGCGTGCGACCTGCTCGGCTTCGCGAGCGCCGTGCACGGGGACGACCTGCGCGCGGACGCCGCGACGGCCCTGATCGCGCTGGCCGCCACCGAGACCGATCCCGAGGTGCACTGGTCGATCGCCCGCGCGTTGGGTGCGACCTGCGACCCTCGCGCCCTGCTGACCCTGGTCACCCTCGCGGACAGTCCCGACAGCGACGTACGGTTCCAGGTCGCTGTCGCGGTGCCGATGGTGCTCGACGACCCGCCGGCCGAGGCCGGCGAGGCGGTGTTGATCGACCTCTGCGCCGACCCCGACGCGGGGGTTCGGGAGTGGGCCACCTTCG
The DNA here is from genome assembly GCF_049841635.1 of Micromonospora sp. DT44. Lineage (NCBI taxonomy): Bacteria > Bacillati > Actinomycetota > Actinomycetes > Micromonosporales > Micromonosporaceae > Micromonospora > Micromonospora sp. DT44. The sequence goes on from NZ_JBNCKS010000028.1 coordinate 64,732, forward strand.
GGCTCGGCTGGCTGAGCACCGCGGACGGGAAGGCCGTCCGGCAGGTGCTGTGGGACCGCACGCGCGACGTCGACCCGGAGGTACGTGCGGAAGGCGCCCGCGGACTGGCCCGCCGGCGGGACCCGCGGGCACTTCCACTGGTACGCGAGCTGCTCGCCCAGGACGAGGTCCACAACTTCACCTTCCGGGCCGCGGCGTACCTCGGTGACCCGGCACTGCTGGCGCTGCTGGACGGTTTCGACCCCGACGATGACCACGTCGCCGAGGCCCTGCGCGAATGCGATCCGCAGCGACGTGAGCGGCGCGACGACCTGGCCTGGCGGCTACTGCTCGCCGTGCACCGGCGTCGGCCCGACTGGGCGGTCAGCGTGGCCGGCGAGCGGTGCGACCTCGACCTCGAGCTCGACATCAGCGATGGCGCCGACCGTTCGGGTCACTGGTGCGTCGACGGGTTGCTCCGCCGGGCCGGCGACGATCCCGAGCGCGCCGCCGATCTGGCGATCGCGGACCTGACCCCGGCATAGGCCACGCCTCGGCGTGCTCACAGCCACCTCACAGGGGGTCTGGATAGGGTGCGCGGTGAGTCAACGTCCGACTCCATGGTGGAGCGGTCGGCTGTCGCACAGGAGTTCCGATGGTCTTCAAGAAGATGTTGAGCGCGTTCGGTGTGGGTGGTCCCAGCGTGGACACTGTGCTGGCCAACCCCAACACCCGGCCCGGCCTGACCCTCGACGGGGAGGTCAGAATCGTCGGTGGTGACAACCCGGCGGCCATCGAGCAGGTGGTGATCGGCCTGGTCACCCGGGTCGAGGTCGAGGGCCACGACACGGAGTACGCCGGCACCATGGAGTTCCACCGGATGGCCGTCAGCGGGGCGTTCCAGCTCGCGCCCAAGCAGGAGCTGTCGATCCCGTTCCAGCTTCCGGTGCCGTGGGAGACCCCGATCACCGACGTGTACGGCCAGCGCCTGCACGGCATGACGATGGGCCTGCGGACCGAGCTGTCGGTGGCCCGCGCGGTCGACAAGACCGACCTGGACCACGTGGCGGTGCACCCGTTGCCGGTGCACGAGCGGATCCTGGAGGCGTTCCAGCGGCTGGGTTTCCGGTTCAAGGCCGCTGACCTGGAGCGCGGCCACATCCGGGGCGTGCAGCAGACGCTGCCGTTCTACCAGGAGATCGAGTTCTTCGCCTCGCCGCAGTACGCGGGCACGATCAACGAGGTCGAGCTGACCTTCGTGACCAGCCAGCGTGGTGTCGAGGTGATCCTGGAGTGCGACAAGCGCGGCGGCTTCCTCAGCGCCGGGCACGACGCGTTCGGCCGCTACCAGGTGTCGCACGCCGACGTCGACCGGGTCGACTGGGCGCAGGTCGTCGACGGTTGGCTGCGCGAGACGACGTCCCGCTACGGGAGCCTGCGCTCCCAGTACGGCCACGGTCACGGCTACGGTCCGGGTCACGGCCACGGCCACGGCCGTGGCGGCATGGGTGTGGGCGGCATGGTCGCCGGCGCGGCGCTCGGTGTCGCCGGTGGCATGATCGCCGGCGAGATGATCGAGGACGCCTTCGAGGGCGACTTCGGCGACTTCGGCGGCGACGAGTAACGCGTTCCGCAGACGACAGTGGCCTCCGGGAGAACTCTCCCGGAGGCCACTGTGCGCTGTCAGTGCGCTGTCACCCGGTCAGTGCCGGGCCTTGCGCTCCGCACCGCTGCGGAAGTTGCTGCCGGCCTTGGCCAGACCGCGGCTACCGAGGTAGCCCAGCGTCAGCAGGGTGATCAGGAACCAGGCGTTGTCGGCCCGGAAGATGTCCACCCCGGCCGAGTTCCGACCGACGACCTGCGACGCGCCCAGTACGGCGGCCACCGCGATCAGGTAGATCCAGAACTCGGTGGTCTTGAACGCCTGCTTGGTCTCCGTACCGGGAGCCTGCATGTCGTTCCGATGCCCGTCGTGCATGACCGGCATCTGTTGCGTGTCCCGCATCATGGCGGGGTTCTGCGGGTCGTTCATGGGCCGGTTCATCGGCCTGGTGGAAGCAGCCTGCGTGCTCATCTGGTCCTCCTCAGGATGCGATGAGTCGTACCTGCCTTCCCTCGCCCCGCTACCGCGTTTCGGCCACGGCACGGTTCGCTTGCACGGCGGGGACACCCCCCGACTACCCGAGGCCCGGGACCAGGTAACACCCCACCTCGGAAAATGAATCGACGACGCGTGAAGTTGCCCGCATCACGACCGGCCGGGGCGGATGTCCGTTTCCGGGCCGGCGCGCGAGCGCTCCGGGTTTGGTCGACGGGAGGTCGGGCACGCAGTCGGTTCCACAGCTTCTGTGAGGTGATGGACGTGCGTGAGGACGACATGCGGCAGGAGGCCGCCCGCCAGGCCGAGAAGCAGATCATCGGCGGTGTGTACGGCGAGGGCGCCCTCGACGAGGTGACGGTGCCCCCCACCGATGTGGAGTCCCAACTCCAACGTGACGATCCGCTCGACCCGGCGCAGGAACGGGTCGACCCGCGGGTGTTGCACGACGGCGGCCCGGTCGGCGGGCAGGGCGCGGTGACCACCACCGGTGGCACCGCCGGGCCGGCGAGCGTACGCCGGATGGCCCGCCAACCGGAGCGACACCCCGGCAAGGTGGCGCCGACGACCACCGGCGACGCCACCACCGGCGGCCTGAGCACGCCGACCGGCGGCGGCACCAGCGACCAGTCGACCTCGGCGACCGGCCCCGCCAAGTCCATCCGGGACCGCTCGACCGACCGGCGGTGATCCCACCCGCGCCCCCGCCGACCAGCCGGTCAGCGGGGGCGTGTCGGGTGTCTGGTCAGCGGCAGGGGCGCAGGACGCCCAGGCGCTGGGTGGCCCGGGTGAGCGCCACGTACAGGTCGCTGCGCCCGCGCGGCGACTCGGCCACCATCGCGTCCGGGTCGACGACCAGCACCGAGTCGAACTCCAACCCCTTCGCCTGGGCGACGGTCAGCACGACCACCCGGCTCTCCAGCTCCGGGTTCTCGCCCACCGTGGCCTCGGGCAGCGCGGCGGTCAGCGCCGAGCCGAGCGCCTCTACCCGGCTGGCCGGCACGATGACGCCGACCCGGCCCTCGGCCAGCCCGGCGGCCTCGCGGGTCACCGCCGACACCAACTCGCCGGGTAGCTGCCCGTCGGGCACCGCCCGGTCCCACGGGGGTACGCCGCTCTCCCGCACCGAGCGGGGTGGCCGCAGCGCCGGGTCGATCTCGGTGAGCACCTCGGCGGCGACCGCCATGATCTCGGCCGGCGTGCGGTAGCTGACCGTCAGTTCGGTCAGTCGCCACCGCTGCGCCACGTACGGGGCGAGGGCATCGGCCCAGGAGGGCGTTCCGGCGAGCGCACCGGTCTGCGCCACGTCCCCGACGATCGTCATGGATCGGCTCGGGCAGCGGCGCATCAGCAGCCGCCACGCCATCGGCGACAACTCCTGTGCCTCGTCCACGATGATGTGGCCGAACGCCCACGTGCGGTCGGCGGCGGCGCGCTGCGCGGTGGTCAGCCGATCGGCCTCCTCCTGCCGTTCCAGCAGCCGGTCCGCGTCGATGAGGTCGGTCACGCCGAGGATCTCACCGCCCTCGGCCTCGTCCTCCACGTCGATCGAGCGGGAACCGCGGGCGATCTCCAGCACGCCCTCGGCGTACTCCCGCTCCATCACGCGGATGCGCTCGCGCCGGGCGGCGGCGGCCCGTTCGTCCTCGCCGAGCAGTTCGGCGGCCTCGTCCAGCAGCGGCACGTCGGCGGGTGTCCAACCGCCCGGCTCGCGGTGCAGCCGTGCCCGCTCGTCGTCGGTGAGCATCGGCGCGGCGGCGGCGATCCGGTCGGGGTCCGCGTACAGGTCGGCGAGCAGGCGCTGCGGGGTGAGCACCGGCCACAAGCGGTCGAGTACGGCCTGGACCTCCGTCTCCTCGCGCAACTCCCGGCGGATCTCGGCGCGGTCGGCCTCGTCGAGCAGGTTGTCCCCACCGAGCGGGTCGGCGCCGATCCGCTCGGCCACCTGGTCGGCGAGCGCGTGCACGATCTCCACGTCGAACAGCGCCCGCGCCAGGTTGTGCGGGCGCTCGGTGCGGCGTACCCGGTCCCGCGCGGCGCGCACGGTCTCCGGGTCGAGGGTCAGCACCTCGCGCTCGATCTCGATCTCCAGTGGCTCGTCCGGCACCCACTGCCGGCCCCGCACGGCCAGGGCCAGCACCTCGGCGAGCACCGCACGACCCTTGAGCGCCGCGGTCCGGGCCGGCTCGGCGCGCCGGGCGCTCACCCCGGGAAACAGATCCCCCTGGGTACGCAGCAGCACGCCCGTCTCGGCCAACGTGGGCAGCACCTGGGAGATGTAGCGCAGGAACGTCGCGTTCGGGCCGACCAGCAGCACACCGCGGCTGGACAGCTCCCGCCGGTGTGTGTAGAGCAGGTACGCCGCCCGGTGCAGCGCGACGGCGGTCTTGCCGGTGCCGGGGCCACCCTGGACGACCATCACGCCGGGCAGGTCGGCGCGGATGATGCTGTCCTGTTCGGCCTGGATGGTCTCCACGATGTCGCGCATCCGGCCCGTCCGACCGGCATTGAGCGCGGCCAGCAGGGACGCCTCGCCGGTCAGCTCCTCGTGCCCGCCCGGGGAGGCGCTGTCGATGTCGAGGACCTCGTCGTTGAGCCCGGTCACCTTGCGCTGGCGGGTGCGCAGGTGTCGGCGGCGGCGTACGCCCTGGGGGTTGGCGGCGGTGGCGAGGTAGAACGGCCGCGCGGCCGGGGCACGCCAGTCCATCAACAGCGGGTCGTAGTCGCCACTGGTGTCGAAGATCCCGATCCGGCCGATGTAGCGGCGGGAGTCGTCGTCGCCGTCGAGCCGCCCGAAGCAGAGGCCATTCTCCACGGCGGAGAACTGCTCGACCTGGTCGGCGTACATGGCCACGGAGCTGTCGCGCTGGGAGCGGTCCTGCAGGGTGCCGCCGGTGTTGCGCAGCTCGGCGGTGAGCCGGTGGGCGGCCTGCTCACGCAACCCGTCCAGACGGCCGTAGAGCATCGAGACGTACTCCTGCTCGCGGCCGATCTCGTCGTCGACCGGCAATTCACCGGTACCGCCGGAGTGCCTTGACAAGCCGTCTCCCTAAACGTTAGAATCCAATGCTAGAACGGCATTTAATGCCGTTCTTTTTTGTGCCCTCGAATTGTCGAAGATAGCGCGGCCGGCCCGCTGTCACCAAGCCGACGGGGCCGATGCGGGTCACACAGGTACGCCGGGCCGACCGTGTGGTCGACCCGGCGTAGGAGTGGGCGGAGATCAGCCGCGAGCCACCTGGTAGAGCCGCTGGGGAGTGACCGCTCCGGCGAGCACCCGCCCGTCGTCGGTGAGCAGCACGCTGAACAGCTTGCCGGTGAGCAGCCGCCCGCTGCCCCAGTCGCCGCTGACCGCCGGCAGGCCACCGAGCAGCTTCGACAGGTCGGCGTCCGGCGCGGCGGCGGCCGGCTTCTGGCCCGGCGCGGCGGCGGCCGGCTTCTGGCTCGCGGCGGCGGTCGGCTTCTGGCCTGCGGCGGCGTCGAGGCGGGCGACCAGGACGGTGGTCCAGCCGTCGCCGACCGTGCGCACCTGGGGGTCCCGACCCGGTGCGACCTGTGCCGGCCGGCCGGCGGTCGGCCGCTCGGCGGTCTCCTCGGTGACGCTCACCCCGGGAGGCGGGTTGAAGGCGAACTGGTCGGCGTCGGGGCGTCGGTAGTCGACCTGGGTGAACGCCATCTCGAAGGCCGGCTGGTCGCTGCCGGAGGCGAGCACCTCGAAGCGCAGCGGCACGTGCTGCTTCGCGTCGATGGCGATCCGGAGCTGGTGTACCAGTGAGTCACGGTCACGCGGCTCGAGCACCAGCTCGTAGGCGTCCCGACCGGCGACGGTGGCCGAGCGGCCGACGCTGACCTCGGTGCTCGGATCGATCGCGCTCAACGCCAGGTCGGCGGCCTCCCGGGGAGTGGCCGGCAGGCTCGGCGTCGCCTCGGGCTTCGCGGCGCCCTTCGAGTCGCCCAGGGCGCGGTGGCGGGCGGTGTTGCCGCGGCTCTCCCAGGTCCACACGTCTCGACCGTTGCGGATGATGTCCCGCTGGCCGAGCGTGTCCACCAGCGCGACGCGCTGCCGATCCGGGCCGGAGTACCACACCCGCAGCGTGTGCGTGCCGCTCAGCAGCGCAGTCAGGTCGTTGCCGGGCACCAGCCCGACGAGCGGCGGCAGGCCGAGGTCGGCGCGTTGCACGACCGTGCCGGACAACCCCTCCAGGGAGGAGGTCTGGAGGTCCACCAGAAGCTGGGCGGCGGTACGCGGCGGCAGGCTCGGCTCGGCCTCGGCGGCGAACGTGCCGACGGCGGCGCCGCCACCGATGACGGCGACGCCGGCGGCCACCGGGACCAGCCACCGCAGGACGGGACGACTTCTCAGGATCGACATGGTGCACACCTCCTGCCCCACATCCTGCCCGGTCGGCGCTGTGAACGCGCTGAGGACGCCGAACCGTGAGCTGTGACCCAGGTGGCACCCTTGAGGTGTGCGCTTGTTGGTGGTGGAGGACGAGGCCCGGCTGGCGGCTGCCCTGCAACGCGGCCTTCAGGCCGAGGGGTTCGCGGTCGACGTGGCGGCGACCGGCCCCGAAGGCCTGGACGCGGCACGCCACGGCGGGTACGACGCGATGATCCTCGACGTCATGCTGCCCGGGCTCTCCGGCTACGAGGTGGTGCGCCGGCTGCGCGCCGAGCAGCACTGGCTGCCGGTGCTGATGCTGTCGGCCAAGGATGGCGAGTACGACCAGGCCGACGGCCTGGACTGCGGCGCCGACGACTACCTGACCAAGCCCTTCTCGTACGTGGTGCTGCTGGCCCGCCTGCGGGCGTTGCTGCGCCGGGGAGCGCCGGAGCGCCCCGCCGTGCTGGCGGTCGGCGACCTGCGGCTCGATCCGGCCCGGCGGCGGGTGACCCGGGCCGACGCCGAGGTGACGTTGACCGCGCGCGAGTACGCCCTGCTGGACTATCTGATGCGCCGCCCCGGCCAGGTCATTTCCAAGATCGAGCTACTGGACCACGTGTGGGACGCCAGCCTGGAGACGGCGCCCAACGTGGTCGAGGTGTACGTCGGCTACCTGCGTCGCAAGCTCGGCCGGGATCGGCTGGAGACCATCCGGGGCGCCGGCTACCGGCTGGCGACGTGACATCCGCCGACCCGCCACGCGGCTGGTCGCCCCGCCGGGGCCTGCGCGGCCTGGGGCTGCGGGGCCGCCTCCTGGCGCTCGGCGTGTTCGGCCTCACCGTCGGTCTCGCCCTCGGCGGGGTGGTGCTGCTCGGCGCGCTCCGTTTCGTGCTCCAACGCAACGTGGACACCGAGGCGTTCCGGACCGCCGACGCGGTCGCCCTGCTCGCCGCCGAGGACGCGCTGCCCGACCCGCTGCCGGTGGCTGGCGGGCAGGTCCGGGTCCAGGTGATCGACGCGCAGGGGCGGGTCCGGGCGGCCTCGATCGACGCGGACCGGCTCGTCCCGATGGCCCGCCCCGAGTGGTTGGACACCGGCCACCGTCAACGCCTGGACGTTCCCGCCGAGCGGGTCGGGCTTCGCGGACCGGTCCGGGTGGTCGCCGTACCCGCCGGCACGTCGGCCGATCCGCTCACCGTGCTGGTCGCCCGCTCGATGGCCGATGTGCGGCAGAGCACGCACGTGGTGCGGACCATCCTGCTGGTGGCGTTCCCGCTGCTGGTGGTGGTCCTGGCCGGGGTGGCGTGGCGGGTGGTCGGCGCGACGTTGCGTCCCGTGGAGGCGCTGCGCCGGGGCGCCGAGGAGATCACCGGTCGGGCCGGCGCCGGTCGACTTCCGGTGCCGGCCTCCGCCGACGAGATCCATCGGCTGGCGGTGACCCTGAACGGGATGCTGGGCCGGCTGGAGTCGGCCCGGGCCCGGCAGCGGGCCTTCGTCTCCGATGCCGCGCACGAGCTGCGGAGCCCGCTGGCCAACATCCGTACCGAGTTGGAGGTGGCCCAGCGGCTCGCCGACCGGACGGACTGGACGGCGGTGACCGCCAACCTGCTCGCCGACACCGAGCGGTTGGGCCGGCTGGTCGACGACCTGCTGCTGCTGGCCCGCCTGGACGAGATGCCGGCGTCGCGGGGCACCGGCCCGGTCGATCTGGCGGCGCTGGTGAGCGAGGTCGCGGCCCGGTATCCGTCGCCGCCGGTGCGGGTGGAGCCGTCGCCGGGGCCGCTGTGGACGGCCGGGAACGAGGCCGAGCTACGGCGGGTGCTGGCCAACCTCGTCGACAACGCGGTCCGACACGCGCGGAGCAGCGTCGTCCTCGCGGTGGAGCCGCACGAGACCGCGTACCACCTGGTGACGGTGACCGACGACGGCCCCGGGATCGCGGCGGCCGATCGCGGCCGGGTCTTTGACCGGTTCACGAGGCTGGACGACGGTCGGGGCCGCGACCACGGCGGCGCCGGCCTCGGCCTCGCCATCGTGTGGGAGCTGGTCCGCCGCGCGGGCGGCACCATCGCCCTGGCCGACGCCGACGGCCCGCACGGCCTACGGGTACGCCTGCTGCTCCCGACGACGCCGGCCGGGCCCGAGCCGCCGCCGACGGTTGCCCGACCCTGAGTACGGCGGACGTCAGCGGCGGCGGGTGCAGACCTGGTTGGCGCTCGCCACGGTGTCGGTGGACCAGACGACCGCGACGGTGAAGCAGTAGTCGTTGGCGCGGTTCAGCGCGTACACGATGTAGCTGTCGGTGCCGGCGGGCAGCGTGGCGATGGCGGTCTTCTCCTGCCCGGCCCGGCCGGCGGAGACGATGACCGGCCCCTCGCCGCCGGCCGGGTACGTCCAGCGCAGGGCGATGTTGTCCCGGTTGTCGCGCAGCGACACCGTGCCGGGCGGGGTGCCCGGCGCGGCGGCCGGCGCGGTCGGGCCGGTGGTCGGGGCGCCGGTCGTCGGGGAGGCGGCCGTGCCGCTCGGGCCGGCGCTCGGCAGCGGCCCGGACTTCGGGTCGTCGCCGACGCGCGCCACGCCGGCGATCACCGCCGCCGTGCCCAGCAGCACCACGACCACGCCGGCCACCAGCACCGGCACCAGCCTGTTGCGTGCCGCTGCCGGCGCCCGGTGCACGGGCACCGGCAGGAGCCTTGATGGCGTGTACGGCGTCAGCGGCGCCGACGGTCGGTCCGGTTCGGACGACGCGCCGGGACGGTACAGCCGGTACACGCCGGACGACTCCTCGGTGCCGCCCGTGAACCCGGCCACCGACGGGGGCACCGGCGCGACGGTGGGGTGCGGGACGGGATCGTCCGTCGGGTCCGGCGGCCAGCGCAGGCCCGGGACATCGTCCGGCTCGTCGGCCGGCGGCCAGCGGAAGTCCGGGGAGCCGTCCGGCTCGTCGGCCGGTACCCGCGGATTCGGTACCGGCCCGCCGCTGGAGACTCCGGAACCAGCCAGGCCCTCGTCGGTACGGCCGGCGGGAGCAGCGGTCTGCGGGGCCGGCGGGTAATAGGCGGCATCGAGCGGCCGATCGGGCTGCGGCGGCGGCGTGCGCGCGGCCGGCACCACCGGTGCGTCCCGGACGGCGGACGCGTCGTCGTCGGCGCAGACGTGGTCGGGGTTGGCGGCGGCCCGGGCCAGCGCCGCCACCTGGAGGGCCAGCGGATCGTCGGCGCTCAGATGCTGCCGGCACAGCTCGCGGGCCAGCGCGAGGTTGTCGTGCGCCTCGGCGAACTGCCCACAGTCGCGCTGCATCGAGCCGAGCCGGGCCAACATCTTGATGCCGCTGGGGTGGCCGTCGCCGTACACCTCGCGGTGCAGCTCCCAGGCGTCCTGGAGACGGTCGCGGGCGACCGTGCACTGGCCCCGGGCGTACTCGACGGTGGCCAGGTCGGCGTGTGCGGCCAGCACCCGCGGTGACTCGGGACCGTCCTGCGCGGTCAGGTCGATGATGACGTCCTGGTACAGCCGGGCGGACCGGGAGTGACTGCCCACCCGGTGCAGCACGGCGGCCAGGGTCGCGGCGGCGGCCACCGTGCGGGGGTCGGAGCGGCCGTGCAACCGGGTCGTGGCCGCGTACGCGAAGGCGGCCCAGCCGCGGGCGGAGTGCGGCTCGCCGAGGGCGACGAGCACCCGCGCCTGCAGGCTGGCCGCCTCGGCCAGCTCCGGCGTGGCGTTGGCCGGGCGGGGGTCGGCATCGGTGAGCGCGTCGGAGAGCAGCCGTTGCGCACCGGCGATGTCGCCAGCGGACACGAGGTGGTGCGCCTGGTCAGTCAACTCGTCGAAGCCGGAGGACACGCCCCATCGTGCTCATCCGACGACGGTAAGTACAAGACCCGCGCCGGTGTCGATCGGTCAGGATCTGGTCAGGTGCTCGGCCAACGTCTCGCTGATCCGGCGTAACTGGTCGACCTGGGCGGGGCTCAGCGCGTCGAAGAGGTGCCGGCGTACGCCGTCGACATGGCCGGGCGCGGCGGCGGCGAGGGTGGCGAAACCGTCGTCGGTGAGCACCGCGATCTGGCCGCGCCGGTCGGTGGGGCAGTCCTCGCGACGCACCCAGCCGGCCTCCTCCAGGCGGGCCACCGCGTGCGAGAGCCGGCTGCGCGACGACCCGGTCGCGTCGGCCAGCTCGCTCATCCGCAGTTGCCGACCGGGCGCCTCGGAGAGCCGGACCAGGATCTCGTAGTAGGCGTGCGGCATGCCGGCGTCGCGTTGCAGCTCACGGTCGAGCGTGTCCATCAGCGCTCGGGAGGAGGCGAGGAACGCCCGCCAGGTGCGCTGCTCGTCGGGGTCAAGCCAGCGGGTCATGACGGCCATCATACTCCCGATGGTTGAACGCTCAACAAAACGGCGCTAGTGTGGGGTCATGGGTATCCACCGGCTCAACCACGCGGTTCTCTACGTCAGTGACCTAGCCCGCAGCGTCGCCTTCTACCGCGACGTGCTGGGCTTCACCCCGGTCGACATGACCCCGGCCGGTTTCCGGGGCGCGACCTTCCTCCAGGCTCCCGACTCCACCAACGACCACGACCTCGGCCTGTTCGAGATCGGCGCGGGCGCCGGACGCTCGACCGCCGGTCGGGCCACCGTCGGGCTCTACCACCTGGCGTGGGAGGTCGACACCCTCGACGAGCTGGCCGTCACCGCCGAGCGGCTCGCCGCTGCCGGGGCGCTGGCCGGCACGTCCGACCACGGCACCACCAAGAGCCTCTACGGGCAGGACCCGGACGGGCTGGAGTTCGAGGTGGTCTGGCTGGTCCCGGCCGACCAGCTCGACGACGCCACGGTGGCCGCCCGCAAGCGGATCGACCGACTCGACCTGGCCGCCGAGCGGCAGCGCTACGGCGGGCAGACGCGCGGCGGCGTGGGGATCTCCGTCCCGGCCTGAACGGCCATGGGGTAGAACGGACCGATGCCAACCAACCGGACCACCGACGTCCTCCGTGAACTGCTGGTCCGCCACGTGGCGACCTGGTTACCCGTTGCCCTGCACCGCTCCCGGCGCGTGACCGTCGCGCTGGCCTGGGCCGGCACGGACGGTGGTGGCGCGGAAGCGGTGCTGCGGGCGGTCGCCGGTCACGCGGCGCAGATACGGGGGCGGCAGGTGACGGTGCTGGTGCTCGCGGACGAGGCCAGCGACCTGCCGGCCCGGCTCGGGCCGGTCGAGGCGGAGTTGCCTCCCGAGGTGACGGTGCACCTGCTGCCCGGCGGCCCCGCCCGACTGCCGGTGGCGCTGAAGGCAGCCGCCGCGGCCGGGGCGCCGCTGTTCTGCTTCGTCGACCTGTCCGGCCCGGCGCACCCCGAGGTGCTGCGTGCCTGCGCCAACGGCCGCAACGGCGAAGTGCTGCTGCACGCCACCACCAGCGCCCGCCCGGCCCTCGGCCTCGCCGGCTTTCCGCTGGTCGCCGAGGTGGCACCGGTGCTGGAGGCGGACGGGGGAGTGGGCGAAGCCTCCGCCGACGCGGACGACGACGCGGCCGGCGTGATCGCGTTCGGGAGCCGGTCGGACCGGAGTCTGGAGGCGGTCCGCGACGCGCTGTGGACGGTCGGCGCGGGCCTCCGGGTGCGCTACCGCGATCCGGCCGACCCGACGGCCCCGCCAGTGGACGTGAGCGGGGATGCTTCGCTGGAACCACTGGCCCGGGAGTTGCTGGCCGAGCTACGCCGGGGTGGGCCGCGCTCGGTCACCGAGCTACGCCGGCACACTCTCACCGCGACGGTCTACCGCGCCACCGACGCCAACCAGGCCCTCACCACCCTGCTCGCCGAGGGCAAGGTGACCCGAGACCGCGAGTCCGGACGCCTGGCCGGCGATGAGCTGATAACCCCCACGCCCTGACCCTCTCCCGCGATCTTGCACTTGCTGCGGCGACACAAGGGACGTTCCCGCGCAGAACGTCGACCGAAAGTGCAAGATCGACGAGGTTGAGGGGCGGGGGTCGGGGCGGAGACGCCGAGCGGGGCGCCGGTGAATCACCGGCGCCCCGCTCGACTCCCGGGTCGTTACGACCGGGCCTTGTCCTGCTTCCAGGACAGCGGTCCCGGCAGGTCGACGCGGTGCGCCCGAGCCTTCGAGTTCCAGGACCAACGTCCGATCTTGATGCTCCACGAGGAGAAGCCGTTCTCGGTGAAGTTCAGGATCAGCGGACCGATCTTCTTGCGCTTGCGAAACATGAGGCCCATCGGAGCACTCCCCTCGTCAACCGTTCCCTGCCGTGTTGGGATCGAACATTCCCGGACGGGCGAATTCCGAAACCCCCTCGCCGTCCCGGGTGGACCGTGTGCCGCCACGACACGGGGAATTCCTATCCACCAGATGGGTGTTGCGCTGCGGTAAACGCTGCTAAAGGTGCTCCGTAACATCGTCAGCGATGCAAGTCTCATCTTGTGGAAGACCGTTGACCGGGTGTTCGCGCCGTCGGCAGCATGGGTTTCATGTTGCCGCGGACCGAGCTTCCCCTCATCGCCCACGCCACGCCGGCCCTGGTGTCGGCGTGACCACCGTGGAGCGTCCGACGACGGACGCGACCTACCTGCGACCGGTGGACCGGGACCTGTTCCGCGCGCTGCTGCGCCGGCAGGCCACCAGCGTCACCGTGGTCACCGCCGTGGCCCGGTCCACCGACCCGGCCTGCCTGGGCGGGATCGGCCAACCGATCCGGGCCGGGTTCACCGCCACCTCGTTCACCTCGGTCTCACTGGAACCGCCGCTCGTCTCGTTCTGCCTCGGCACGGAGTCGTCGAGCTGGCCGGTGCTGGCCCGTGCCGAACACGTCGCGGTCCACCTGCTGGCAGCCGGGCAGCTGGAGGCGGCAGCCGTCTTCGCCACCAGCGGCATCGACCGGTTCGCCGCCTACCCGGACTGGACGGCCGGGCCGTTCGGGGTGCCACTGCTGACCGGGGTGCTGGCCCGACTGTTCTGCCGGGTGGTGCACCGCGTCCCGGTCGGCGACCACACCCTGGTCATCGCCGAACCGCTCGCCCTGGGCGACGGCGGCGACGGTCCACCGCTGGTGCACCACCGGGGCGGCTACACCACTACGGCCGGCGGGTGAGCACGCCCGTCACGGCCGACCCGCTCGTGTTGGACCGGGCCGCCCAGGACCTGCTGTTCCGGACGGCCCGCACCGCCAACACGTTCACCGACGAACCGGTCACCGACGCCCAGGTGGCCGCGATCCACGATCTGATCCGGTACGGGCCGACCGCGTACAACGGCCAGCCGCTGCGGGTGCTGCTGCTGCGCTCGCCGCAGGCCCGGGCCCGGCTGCTGCCGTACGTGTCGTCGAGCAACCGGGCGAAGACGGCCAGCGCGCCGCTGGCGGCGGTGCTCGCCGCCGACGTGGACTTCCACGAGCGGCTGCCCGAGCTGTATCCGCACCGACCGCAGGCCCGGGAGTGGCTGGGTGATCGGACGGCCCGCGCGGAGCAGGCCCGATTCAGCGCCATCCTTCAGATCGGTTACCTGCTGGTGGGGATACGCGCGGCGGGGCTGGCCGCCGGCCCGATGGCCGGGTTCGACGCCGCCGGGGTGACCCGGGAGTTCTTTCCCGACGGCCGGCACGAGGCGCTGCTGCTGCTGAACGTCGGCCACCCCGGTCCGGACGCCTGGGGCGACCGGCTGCCCCGACTCGACACCGACGAGGTGGTGCGCGCCCTGTGAGGCGTCAGCGCGGCTCCCACGCGTCGGGCAGCGCGGTGAGCTTTCGGACGTGCGCGGGCAGCCGCCCGCTGATGATCTCGGCGAGGCTCACCTCGTCGACCACCCGCCGCACCGCGGCGCGCACCGCCACCCACAGGCCGGGCAGGTTCTCCGCCGACCCCTCGTAGCGGGTCTCCTCCGGGCGCAGGCCGCGTACGCCCGCGAGCGGGCCCTCCACCGCGCGCAACACCGCGCCGACGGTCACCTCGCGAGGCGGACGGGCCAGGGTGTAACCGCCCTCCGCGCCGCGTTGGGCGCGGACGATCCCGGCCCGGCGCAGATCCGCCAGGACCGCCTCCAGGAACTTGCGGGGCATGTCCTGCTCTGCCGCGATGGCCTGGGTGGACAGCAGCGAGGGGTACGCGGTCGCGAGGCTCAGCGCCGCACGTACCGCGTAGTCGCCGCGCGCGGAGATCTGCACCCCGTCATCATGCCCGCCCGCTCGGGATACCCGGGCCACCGGGCCGGCCCGAGTTGCCGGGACCGCCGGGTGCGCCGGAGCGGAACCGCCCGCCGTTGGCGCCCGTCGGCTCGACCGGTGGTCGGGGTCGGACGACCCGGCCGCCGGCCGGCTGGTCGCGGGCGGCCCGGAACGCGCCGGGGCTGACCCCGATCTCCCGGGTGAAGAACCGGCCGAAGTTGGTCGGTTCGGAGAAGCCGAGCCCTCGGCCGATCTGCGCGATCGGTTCGTCGCTCGCCGCGAGCAGCCGGGCGGCCTGCAACGCCACCCGCTCGTCGATGACCTGCTTGGCGCTGCGGCCGGTGACGGCCAGGCAGGCCCGGGTCAGGGTACGCACCGAGCAGCCGAGCGCGGCGGCGTAGTCCTCGACCCGCCGGGACACCTGGTAGCCGTGCTCCACCTCCCGGGCGAACCGCTGGAACGTCTCGGCCTCGTTACGCTGCCCGGCCGGGTCCGCGTCGGGCAGCGCCAACCGCAGCAGCAGCACGGCGAGCTGGTGCCGCAGCAGCGCGCGGCCGGCCGGGCCGTCGCCGTGCCGCTGGCAGTCCACCGCCAACTGGCTCACCTCGTTGATCACCGCGTCCTCGTCCTCGCCGGCCAGCTGCCGCCAGGTCGGCGCCGCGTCCTCGTCGACGGCCAGGCCGCGCAGGGCGTCGGCGGTCCAGCCGACGACCGACGCGTCGAACTGGGGGCCGGCGCAGCGCAGCACCTGACCCGCGTGGACCCGCAGCAGCGTGCCGGGTCGGCACGGCAGGAGGTGGAAATCCAGCTCGGCGTCGCCGTGGCCGCGGGTGGTGAGGATCAGCAGCTCCCGTTCGACGAAGACCGGCCGACGCCAGCCGGGGTCACCGGCCAGGTCGGCCAGCGTGAACGTGGAGATCTCGTCGGGTACGGGTGATGCCGTTCCGATCGATGGCGCGGGGGAGGGATCGGTGGAGACCATCGCCTGCGACGGTAGCCCGAACCGCAGGTCACCGCATCCCGACCGGAGTACGCGGCGACGTGCAGGCTTGTCGTGGTCCCCACGGCCGGGCTACGTTACCCGGCGGTAGCGTCGTCCGGGCCCGGTCCGCCCGGCGCCCCACCGGCCGCTCACCGGACGACGCATCACGCCGACTCGCGATGGGAAACCTATGACGGAGCTGTTCTCGGTCGAAGACAAGACGGTCCTGGTCACCGGCGGGTCCCGGGGAATCGGGCTGATGATCGCCCAGGGCTTCGTCCGGGCCGGCGCCCGCGTGATCATCTCGTCCCGCAAGGCGGACGTCTGCGAGCAGGTCGCCAACGAACTCTCCGCCGAGGGCCGGTGCGAGGCCATCCCCGCCGACCTGAGCACCGACGACGGCGCGCAGGCCCTCGCCGCCGCCGTACGCGAGCGCGTCGACCGCCTCGACGTGCTGGTCAACAACGCCGGCGCCACCTGGGGCGCGCCGCTGGAGAGCTACCCGGAGGCCGCGTTCGACAAGCTCTGGGCGGTCAACGTCAAGGCCGTCTTCCGGCTCACCACCGCGCTGCTGCCGGCGCTGCGCGCCGCCGCCAGCGCCGACGACCCGGCCCGCGTGATCAACATCGGGTCCATCGACGGCATCCGGGTGCCGTTCATGGAGGTGTACGCGTACTCGGCCACCAAGGCCGCCGTGCACATGCTCACCCGCAGCCTCGCCCACCAGCTCGCCGGTGAGCAGATCACCGTCAACGCGATCGCGCCCGGCCCGTTCGAGAGCAAGATGATGGCGTTCGCGCTCGACGACCCGGCCAGCCGCTCCGCCATCGAGCAGCAGGTGCCGCTGGGCCGCATCGGCCGCCCCGAGGACATGGCCGGCACCGCCATCTACCTGTCGTCGCGGGCCGGCGCGTACCTGACCGGCGCGGTCATCCCCGTCGACGGCGGCATCACCACGCACGGCTGAGCACGGGCCAACCCGGGTCGGGCTGTGGTCGTACCCCCTGGGGTGGGTGTGCCGGGGCCGCGCGGACTCGGCAGATCCGCGCGGCCCCGGTGTTGCCCTTGTCAGCGGCCGGCGAGCAGCCGGTTCACCGCAGTGTCGACGTCCAGGTGCTCGGCCTCGCGGCCGCGCGGGACGACGACGTACGTCCGTCGAAGGAATCGCACCAGGACGCTGCGCGGCACCTCGAAGAGGGCGTTGCCATCCGGTGACGAGAGGGCCAGCGCGACGAAGTCGCCGCGCGGTGTGGCCCAGGGCCAGACCCGCACATCCCCGATGCCGGCCGGTTCGTCCAGGCCGGTGACCAGCAGTTCGCGAGCGAACGACCAGCTCACCGCCTCGCCACCGGCCGATTCGGCGTGGAACAGGACATGGACCGCATACGGGTCAGCAGGGTCGTAACGCAGACTGGCACGCACCGGCAAGGCGGTGGCGTCAGGCGCGACGAGCCTTAGCGACGTCTCGACCTCTACGGTCGTCGGTCGGATGACACTCATGGACGTTCTCCCCCCGGCACCGCTGCGGAACGCGCGTGTCCCGCTTTTCCCATACTCAGGTGCTACTCCTGGCTACGCTCCGCCATACGCTGACTTCACCCAGTGGTGGGAAGGGGGACGGAAGCGCCTCGTGAATGTGAACATTCATGTAGGATTTCCGGTTCTGCCCAGTGTGTGATGCCGCCCGGCGTCGGGTGGCTCAGTCGTCGACTTACTCCGGTAACGTCCAGTCGGCCGTTGCAGTGACGGGCCCGAGCGACACTGGGGGGTGAAATGGTCACGAACCGATCCTCAGTGGATCCGGTGGCCGCGTCGGGCCCGCCGAACGTCGCGGTCCGAGCAGCCGAAAAGCGGGGGTACGACGTGCCGATGGAGCAGCCCGAGCGACCCGGACGGTCGACGCCCGAGCCGGGCCGTCCCGGTGGCGTCCTCGTCGTCGGCGAACCCTCGCGCCGCCCGCACTGGCGACAGCGGATCTCCACCACGCTCGACCTGATCCGGGCCAACCCCACCGGCCGGATCGCCCTCAAGATCTTCATCGCGATCGCCGGCGCGCTGGTGGTCACCATCGGCATCGCCCTCATCCCGCTGCCCGGGCCCGGCTGGCTGCTGGTCATCGCCGGCCTCGGCATCTGGGCCGTCGAATTCCACTGGGCCCGCCGACTGCTCGGCTTCACCCGCCGGCACGTCCACGGCTGGACACTTTGGGTGAGACGACAGTCACTGCCGCTGCGCTTCGTCCTCGGCGCAGTCGGCCTGGTCTTCGTCGCAGCGGTGGTCTGGCTCTCCCTCAAGCTCAGCCTCGGCATCGACGTGGTGGCCGAGGCGAGGCAGTACCTCGCGGCGCGCTGACCCCGGATTTTTGGTCTGGTTCCACGATCGGGTAGAGTCAACGGCGCTGAGGGCGATTAGCTCAGTGGGAGAGCGCTTCGTTCACACCGAAGAGGTCGCTGGTTCGATACCAGCATCGCCCACCAGATTGCACCGCAGGTAAGAGGCCGGTTGGACACAGTCCAGCCGGCCTCTTACCTATCCGCCGGCAGAGATCATGACTCGCCCGTGAGTCGCGGCCGTCGAGCGCGGGGGAGAAGCGGGGTCACACCCATCTCCGCCCGATGCGCTGTGTAACCGATCTCGAAGCCCTGCTCGATGCCGTCTTCCCGTGCCCGCTGCAGGGTCAGGCCGGCCGGATCAGTCGGTCCGTCCACAGTGCCTCTGCGGAAGCCGACCGTCTCGCCCTGCGTTCCCGTCACGTACATGTGGCCGCCAGGCCGGCACGTCCCCGTGGGCCGCAACTGGCGGGCGCCCGCCTCGCGCTGCTCGACCAGCGCTGCGAACTGCTCCGTCAGCGTCGCGAGATGCGACACGACGTCCGCGAGCTGTTCCTCGGTGGCGGCCGGGCGCTGCTGCAGGACCCTCTTATCGGCTTCGAGGGCGCGCGCCCGCTGCGCGTCGCCGGAACGCACGATCCAGCCACAGCCGCCGACGGCGAACAGCCCGGGCGTGAATGGAGTACAGGCCCTGCGGAACGTCGAAGCTTACGAGCTGGCTGACTATGAACACGGCGGCATTGGCGGTCAGCGCGGCAACGGCGAGAATCAGGTAGCCGTACTCGGTGCGGCGGCGCGGCGGCGCGGCGGTTCGGCCTCTCGGGGTCCCCCTGTGATGTCCATCGGCGGAGTCTCAGGGACGGGACCGGTGGTTGAAAACCGCAGCTCGCCGCATCTTGCAGATGATGAAACGTTGCGGAGTCAACGGTTAACAACCCGTTTACCTTCGGTGTAGATCAACCGCCCCGAACGGGGAGTCAGTCCGCGCGGAAGGTCAGCTTGTGTCGATGCGCGGCGTACAGATCCTGCAAACCGTCCGGGTGCGTCACCACCAGCAGCGGCACACCCTCCGGCACCCCGTACGTCCGCCGTTCCGCCGGAGTGGGATTCCGGGCCGACACCCACGCCCCCACCTCGACCATCACTTGCTCAACCTCGACCGGCGTTCGGACCACCACGCCGCGCCCGCGCACCGCCTCGGCCAGGCCCTCGTTGCGCAGCTGCTGCACCGCCGCCCGCGCGGTGATCGCGCTGACGTCGTATGTCTGCGACAGGTCCCGTTCGGACGGTAGGCGGTCGCCTGCCTTGAGCTGCCCAGATGTGATCTGGGCGCGCAGCAGATCAGCCAGCTCTTTACGGCCGACCGGCTCCTGTCCGGGATAGATCACCGCCGCAGGCTAAGCGGCCACCCGCGCCGGGGTGCCCCGGTACCTGAGTACCAGAGCCGATGCCAGCCTGTCACCACTGCGGTACCGTCAGACATTGGCAGGCCCGCCGGTTGTAGCGGTCGGCGGGCCGCCGCCCAGACCGCTACCTGGGGGAGACCACCATGGAGCCGACCATCGGCGACAACATCGCCGCCATCCGCAACGAGACCACCACCCTCACGCAGGAACAGCTGGCCGAAAAGGCCGGCGTCAGCGTCGAGACGATCCAGGCCCTCGAGCAGAACAAGCGGACCAGCGCCCGGATCGCCACGCTCAACAAGATCGCCCGCGCGCTCGGCGTGCACACCGCCGGGCTGATGGGCTCCGCGGCCCGGGCGCAGGCCCTGCGCGAAGCCGACGCCGAACCGCTCGGCCTCGTCGGCATCCGGCAGGCCCTCGCGCCCGTACGCGACGTCACCGGCCACGTCGTCGGCCCGCACCAACCCGTCGCCGAGGAACTCCACCTCGGACAGGTCCGCGGCCTCGTCACCGACGCCAACCGCGCCTACCACGCCAACGACTACGCCAGCGCCATCGGACTGACACCTCCGATGCTCGCCGCAGCCGACGCGCTCGTCGCCCGGGCCGGCGGCAGCGACGCCGGCCAGGACGCGCTGGGCGTCGCCTCGTACGCGTACCAGCTCGCCGGGCGGCTCCTCATTCAGCTGCGCCAGCTCGACCTCGCGCACATCGCCCTCGACCGAGCCACCACCTATGCGCGCACCGCCGACGACCAGCTCGCCGCGGCGACGGCCACCGCGCACATGTGCTGGCTGCTCCTGCGCACCGGCCGGATCGTCGAGGTCGAGACCCTCGCCGCACGGACCGCCGACGTCGTCGAGCCGCGGCTGTCCACCGCCACCCCTCGGGACCTCGCCGCGTGGGGGGTGCTGCTGCTCAAGGGCGCCGCCGCTGCGGCCCGTAACGCCCGCGAGGACGACGCCCGGTCGATGCTGACCCTCGCGGCCGCCGGCGCGCAGCAGCTCGGCGACCGGCTGGTCCGCCCGGCTGACCACGCCGACCGGTGGTTCGTCGACGTCGGCGGGAACGACTTCCACCACGCAGGCGTGCAGCTCATGCAAGTAGAGACGGCCGTCATCGCCGGTCAGCCCGACCAGGCGCTCGCGCTGTCCGCTGCCGTCGCCGGCGCCCCGCAGGTGACACCGTCGTCGAGGCAGCGTCACCTGCTCGACGTGGCGTGGTCGTACCAGGAGACCGGCCGCAGCGTCGACGCGACACGGGTACTGATGCAGTTGAGCGATGCTGCTCCGGAGTGGCTGCGGCAGCAGCGGTACGCGCGGGAGATCGTGCAGTCGATCGAGGATGGGCACCGGCGGGCGTTGTCGGCGAAGCTGGCGGTGTTGCGGTCGGTCCTGGATGGCCCGGCCTAACTGCTGGTACGCGACGTACCACCTGTGCGTGAAATCTGGTACGCGAGGTACCTGGGAACCTCACCTCACTCCCGGAACTCTGAGGTCAGGACGCGGTAACCGCCGGTCACGAGCGGTGAGGCCGCGCCCCTTAGAGCGAGGGAGGCGACACCGTGCACATCGTCCAGAGGCTGTGGCGGCTGCTCACCCCGACCCCGCCGCCCGTCCCGCCCGGCACCGGGCAGCGCATCCAAGAAGCCGAGCAGGAGCGGGCCAAGCGGCTGCTCCTGGCTCAGGCCCGGGTCATCACGCAGGCGCACCACCGCGCCAGCGGCCACGACCGGCCGAGCCGATGACCGGCCGGACCATGCCCGAGCCCGGCACCCGCGTGTCGGTGGCCCCCCGCGAGTGGCAACCCAGCCCCGGCATCGAGGGCCAGACCTACCACGACATCGTCGTCGTCAAGATTCACGAGTCCCACGACCCGCGGTTCGCGTGGGTGTACGGCCACGGTGTGGAGTGCAGCTGGCCCACGGCGGACTGCACCGCCGCGTTCTGCTGGGAGCTGCTGGTCAGCGTCGACGTCCTGGCCGCCACCGCTGCCGGTGAGCGACCGTGACCGCCCCGATGCTGGCCCAGCGGGCCGTAGCCGCTGAGGCGCTGGCTCCCGCGCTGGCCGGGCCCGATACCCGGTGGCGGCGGACCCTCGCCGAGCATCAGGGCGTCGACGGTCGCTGCCCGGTCTGCCGCGTCCGGTCGCGGTGCCGGGAGTGGGCGGAGGCGTTCGGGCAGCTCGTCGCCCACGACCTGCTGCTGCCCGCCGGGGGGCAACCCACCGGACAGGTGCGGTCATGACGGACCATCCGCGTCTTCCTCACCCTCAGGACGCCAAGGAAGAGCAGCTGGAGGTCGGGATCGACCAGGACCTGAACCGGATACGCCGCAGTTCTCTGCGCCCGGAGCAGCAGGTCGTCGTCGGTCCAGAGGCGTGGCAGGCGTTCGTGGCGGGCATCCGGGCAGGGCAGGACTTCCGACCGGTGGAGGGGCCAATCGCTCGTCGACGCGCTCGACCGCATGTTCCCGGACCGGGTCGACGCGCGGCTGTTCGTCGAGCTGATCGCCGATACGGGGATGCGGTGGGAAGAGGCCGCCAATGCTCAACTGGCGGCCCACCTGCACCTCACCGAAGCCACCATCAAGGGCTACGTCTCGCGGGTCCTGACCCGGCTCGGCTGCACCAACCGGACCGAGGCCGCCCTCCTCGCCCAGCGCGCCGGACTCGTCACGTACGAATGACCCGAACCCAACCGGCACCGTAGGGCAACGCCGTCTGACAGCTCGATCGGCTGCACGACCCCACCGGCGCGCTCGGGAACCTGCTCCACGCCTCCCGACTCTGACGGCCCCGAACGGGCGGGCCGGGCTCCACAACCTTATCGATCAACACGATCACAGGGCCTGCCGGCGCTGCGAACGGCCACAACAGACAGGCGGTGCGACCTGCCGAACCATCGCAGGGCGTATCGACATCGGCGGTTACGCAGCCCCGAGGCAGGTCCTATCGCGTGCCGATGGTGACGGCGCGCCCGCCGGGCCGGTACAGCAGCAGGTGGTCCGCGCTGCCGGTTTGCCCGAAGTCATAGGGGACGATCCGGTCCTGGGCGTTGCGCAGGTCGAACCAGCCGACGCTGCCGACGCCCAGGTGGGAGACGTGAACCGCCGAGTACGTGTCGGTGGGGTCGTGCCGCACCACGTCCAGGTAGCCGGTGCCGGGTCGGTAGACGGCGAGGTGGTCGGCCATGCCGGTGTGGGCATAGTCGAAGGCGACGATGCGGTCCCGCGGGTCGGCGAGGTCGTAGCCGCCGATGCCGTTGGACGAGATCAGGTGCGGCCAGAAGGTGTTGCCGGCCGCGTGCCCGACGATGGTGACGAGCCCGGCGCCGGGGCGGTACAGCAGCAGGGCGTCCTGCTTGCCGGTGTGCGCATAGTCGTAGGCGATGACCTGGTCGTTCGGGTTGGTCAGGGCAAAGCCCTCGATGCCCTGATGCGACCCGACGACCGTCGTGAACGGCCCCGCAGCGCTGTGCTGAAGGATGAACAGCACGTTGTCGCCGGGCCGGTACGCCACAAGGTGGTCGAGCTTGCCGCTGTGCTCGTAGTCGTAGGCCACGAGCCGGTCCTTCGGCGACGACAGGTCGTAACCGCCGATGCCGCTGGTCGAGGTGTACACCGGCCAGAAGCTGCCGTCCGACGCGTGGCCGACGACGTGCACCACGCCCGTACCTGGCCGGTACAGCACCAGGTAGTCCTGCCGGCCGGTGTGCGCGAAGTCGTAGCTGATGATCTGGTCGTTGGTGCTGCTCAGATTGAAGCCGCCGATCCCGTTCGTGGACCTGAACACCGTCTCGAAGCTGGGCCGCTCGGTGCCGACCGTCGCCTTCCGCCGCAGCACGTACACGATGCCGGTGCCCGGCCGGTAGACCAGCAGGTGGTCGAGCTTGCCGGTGTGCTCGTAGTCGAACGGCACCACCCGGTCTCGGGGATCGGACAGGTCGTACCCGCCGATCCCGCCCTGCGACTTGAACGGCACCCGCAGGTCGGGGTTGGTGAACGCCAGGCTCATGTCGTCGTAGAGCGCCAGGTCCTTCTTGACGAAGCCCTGCTCCTCGACGATGCCGTACGGGTTTTTGTCGGAGTCGCGGTACGAGAACAGGACGAGCGGGCCGGTGTAGTCCTGCGCCTGCCACATCCGGACGCCCTTGACCATCTGGTCTCGTTTCATGGACCACCACCAGGCGGGATTCGTGGATGTCAGCCCGTAGCCCCACTCGGTGCCCCAGATCTTCTTGCCCGCGTCGTCCCTCCGCACCATCACGTCGCGGACCGCGGCGAGCTCACCACAGATCTGCCCGGGCGTGTCATCGGCCGGCGGTCCGAACAGGTTCTCCCAGGGCGCGCCACACTTCGGGGTTTCCGGGGCGTCGTTCATCTCCGAGTACGGATGGTGGGCGACCGCATCGAAGGTGTCCTTGTAACCGTGGGCGTACCCCCAGTCCAGCCAGGCCGACGGTGACCTCGTCGCGTCGCCGTGAATCGCGCCGAGCCCCGCCGACCCACCGGCAAGCACATAGCATTGGCCGCACGTTGTGCGGATCTCCGTGGAAGCGATCTTGACCAGCTCCCAGTACCGTGCCAGCGTCGCGGTCGCGTCGGCGACCGGGTCGTAGCGCCCGTCCCCCGGCCGAATGACGCCGTCGTCGCCGTACACGCCGTCGTACTTGCCGAAACCGTCGATGTTCGGCTCGTTCCAGATCTCGAAGGCGTCGACGATGGGCGGGGTGCCGGGCGGCGAGCCCGGCGGCGGCCCGTAGTGCTGCACCGTCAGGTCCACGAGCGTCTTCCAGCCCTCGCTGTCCGTCGGCAACCAGGTCTCGGGCGGGTCCTGGTTCGGCTGCTCCGTCCAATAGTGGCCGCCGTTGAGCCAGGAGGGCGAGCCGAACAGGGTCACGAGCGGTCGCATGCCTTTGCGGTGCGCCTCCATCACCACCTCGTCGAGGTGGTCGAAGTTCATGGTGATGGCACCCGTGTCGTCTTTCGACGCGTACGTGTGAAAGTCGGTCCATCCCCTGATGATCGGCGTGCGGCCCGGGACGAACGACTGGATGCGGTCCAGATGGTCGCCGATCCCACCCGGAGTCGCGAAGTCGAAGCCGACCTCGGCAAAGCCGACGTCACGGTTGCTGTAGGGGTAGCGCGACGGCACCGGGTCAGCGGACGCCGGGGCGGCGCCAGGGGCGACGAAAACCGTGGCCGCCAGCGCCATCAGGGCCGCCGCCGACAGGGAGATGAGGCGTTGTGCTCGGATCATGGGTGACCGTTCCCGCCTTCCGCTGCGAGCGCGCCGTGAAACGGTCGCTCAGACACACGGACGCAAGGCGGACAGGCTTGTCGAGATGCAACGCACCCGCGACGCCCCGTGTTGACACCCCGCGTGCCAACCGCCGCGCGAGGAATGTAGCTGATCTTTTGAACATCAATCAAGGGCGCAGGGTGAGCAGCTCGTTACCACCCGTACGGTGAGCGCCGGTCGCGGCAGCGATCACCCCTGGACCAGTTCCACAAGAGATCGGGCCGATATCGAACCCGGGGGTCAGCGAGCGGCTTCGGCCGTCTCAAGATCTGTCGCGATCATCGAGAAGACGGCCAGGTCGTGCGCCTCTGTGCCGTCCCAATCGGCCATCCGCAGTGTGCCCTCCCGTTGGTAGCCGGCCTTTTCGGCCCCCAAAGCCGATCTCGCTGCGTCCAGCCGCCCAGTCGGTGTCCCGCAACCCGATGCTGCCGACGATCTCGCCGTTGGTCCTCTCCACTATCGCCAGGTGCACACCCCCGCCGTCCAACCGCCGCTGGTGCACCGTCTCAGCCAGCCACCCGTCCACGTCAGCGACGGCCCCAGGGGAGCCGGGCGGCAGTGCCGTCCGATCCCCGGCCGCGACGAATGCCACCACCTGAACCGCGTCCTGCGAACCAAACTCACGAATCTCCAGCCCACCGGAGACGATCTTCACGGGAGGGAACATGGCGAGCAGCGTAAACCCGCCCATCGGGCCGTAGTCGGACCTGGTGGTGCGGCGTCGTAGTCAGGTGCTCATCCTGCTGCCCCGGTGGCGCGACCGGGGCCTTACGGTGGCTGCATGCCGCGCATCGAGCTGACCACGGACGTCCAGGCAGTCCCGGAAGCTGTCTTCGACGCTTGCCTCGATGTTGATCTGCACACCGAGTCGATGGGAAGTAGTGCCGAACGGGCGGTCGGCGGCATGACGACCGGCCGCTTGAAGGCCGGCGATGCCGTCACGTGGGAGGCCAGGCATTTCGGCCTTCCTTGGCGGATGACCGTTCGGATCGTTGACTACCAGCGACCGCACGGCTTCTCGGACGAGCAGATCAGCGGCCCATTCGGCCGATGGCACCACGAGCACAGCTTCACGCCGAACCCGGCTGACCCTTCGGCAACCCTCATGCGCGATGTCATCGAGTTCAGCGCGCCGATGGGACCCGTTGGTGCTCTCGTGGCCAGCCTCATCCTGCGGCCGTACCTGCAACGCCTCATCGCACGTCGCAACACCTATCTTGCTGCGGCCCTGGCAGAGCTTCCTCGCTCAGTCATGAGGAGAGGCGCAGACAATCCGGAACCTGCGCCGCATGATCAAGGTCGTCGCTGAGGCGCTTCCGCCTCTTCGCTCCCGGGCCTCTCGTCGCCGTGAATCAATCCGGGCACCGCGCGCCGTGCGGCGATCAAGCTTCAGTGCTGCTGCGGAGGATGGACGCAAGCCTGCCTTTCGGCTACAGTAGCTTGCTTCAAGATCAAGGGGGTCAACATAGGCGCATCCGGGTGGAGCTACTACGTCGCATATCAGCCGGATCTCCAACTCGCGCTGGACGGACTGCGGCGGCAGGTTTTCGAGTCCGGTGACTACTGGTGGGCAGTGCCGTATGAGTTTGGCAAATCGGCGGCGGATTTTCCGAATCGGCCGATGACGGAGGCGGAGCTATGGGCGGACGAATCCGTCCAAGAGTCCGGCACGCACTCGATATTGAGGTGATCTCAGCAAGATTCGGCGGCCGAGTGGGGATGACACGGGCGTAACGTCCATACCGGACGGCGTTGGATA